>DATHAG010000189.1:0-13102 GCA_035296825.1 Gaiellaceae bacterium
GTCCCGCCGGGATGGGACCGCTGGGCGGCGTTCACCCGCGTCGGCTATGACCGCTACGGTCTGAACCTGGACGGCGTCCGGCGGGGGTTTCGGCCCGGGAACCCGGCCGACTACTCCACGG
Organism: Gaiellaceae bacterium; assembly: GCA_035296825.1. Taxonomy (GTDB): domain Bacteria; phylum Actinomycetota; class Thermoleophilia; order Gaiellales; family Gaiellaceae; genus DASQGA01. The sequence continues at coordinate 122 of DATHAG010000189.1, forward strand.
ATGTCCTGACGCGGCACGCGACGCGCTTCATCCGGGGTGCACGCAAGCCGTTCTTCCTGGTCTACGCACCGTTTGCGCCGCACTCACCAGCTGTCGCGGCCCCACGCCACGCGGCTGCATTCGGGTCGATGGCGCCCTGGCGCCCTCCGAACTACGACGAGCCGGACGTCTCCGACAAGCCCACGTGGATCCAGCAGATTCCTCCCTGGAGCCTCGACGACAAGCTGAAAGCGGATGTCGTCCACCGCCGCCAGCTGCAGACGCTGCTCGCGGTCGACGAGGGTGTAAACGCACTTCTTGGGGAGCTCCGCCGACGTCGCATACTCAAAGACACGATCGTGGTCTTCATGTCCGACAACGGCTACAGCTGGGGGGCTCACCGGATCGAGGGCAAGGGCGTGCCCTACGAGGAGAGCATCCGCATTCCCCTCGTCATTCGGTACGACCGTCTCTTTCGCGGCTCGAGAATCGAGACTCGCACGGCCTTGAACATCGACCTCGCGCCGACCTTCGCGGCCGCGGCCCGAGCGAAGCGGGCGCGCGTGGACGGCCAGAGCCTGCTCGGCATCCTCGGAGGGTCGGTGGCTCCAGGGCGGGCGGAATTCCTAGTCGAGCATCTCCGCGGGGCGCCCTACCCGGCGATGCCGACCTACTGTGGAGTCCGGAGCTCGACCTTGAAGTACGTTTTCTACGGAACGGGCGAGGACGAGCTTTACGACCTGACGGCTGACCCCTACGAGCTCACAAGCCTCGCCGCACACCCTGCGTATCGATCCCAGGTGGTGGCGATGCGTGCCCGCCTGGATAGGCTCTGCACTCCGACTCCTCCAGACTTCTCGCGTTCGTGGCTTTGCATGCTCGTCGCCGCGCCAGGGGGCGGCACGCTCACAGGCACCGACCTCGCTGACTACCTCTGTGGCGGGCCCGGAGCGGACTCCGTCGCCGCTCTGGACGGGGACGACGCGGTCCTGGCCGGCGCCGGGAACGACGCCGTCGACGGAGGCGCGGGCAACGATGAGCTTCGAGGTGGGCCCGGCTCCGACTCGATCTTCGGGGGCTCCGGGGACGACCGGCTCTTCGCCCGGGATCTCGTGCCCGACTACCTGGAATGCGGACAGGGACACGACACCGTCGTGGCCGACCCCGTCGACACGGTTGCGGGGGACTGCGAGCTCCGCCTCGCGCGTCGCGGCTAGAGCCCGAGCTCGTCGCCGTAGGCGCGGCGATAGATCTTCTGGAGCTCGAGGACCTCGTCGACGTAGTGCCTCGTCTCCGGGAAGGCGATCTCGCCCCCGGCCGCCTCCCATTCGTCGACGTTCGCCTGGCCCGCGTTATAGGCGGCGAGCGCGAGCGGCACCTCCCCGTACTTGCGGATCAGGCGGCGGAGGTAGAACGCTCCGTACCGCACGTTGATCTCCGGGTTTTCGAGGTCCGAGACCACGAACTTGTGCCCGCCGGTGTTCACAGCGATGCCCTTGGCCGTCTCGGGCAGGAGCTGCATGAGCCCGACGGCGCCCGACGACGACCGCGCCTTCGGATCGAACTTGCTCTCCCGGTAGATGACGGCCGCGAGGAGAGCCGGATCGAGCTCGTAGTTCTTCGCGTGGCCGACCACGATGTGCTGGTACTCGAGCGGGTAGCGCATCCGCGCGTACCAGGCCGGGTTCGTCTCCTCGACGAAGAAGAACGCGCCGGCAAGCGCCCCGAGGGCGACGACGACCACGAGAGCTCGTGTCATCTCGTCAGCCTCGCCATCACGTCGGCTGCGAACGAGTCTAGATCCTCCCGCGAGCCGTCGTTGACGTAGGAGAAGTCGGCACGCCTGAGCTTCTCATCGTCCGGAATCAGCCGGGTCCCCCGCCGGTCGGTGGCGAGAACGCGGCGAGAGGCCCGCACGTCCGGGGACGCCGTCACGGCGACCACCTTGTCGAAACGGGACTCACCGCCCACCTCGTAGAGGAGAGGCACCTCCGTGATGCAAACGTCGGGCGGCTCGTCCAGCTCGGCGAGCTGCTCCCGCCAGCGCAGGTAGGTGGCAAGGACGAGCGGGTGCAGGAGCTCTTCCAGCCACTTCAGCTGCCGCCGGCTCGAGAAGACGATGCGGGCGACCGCGCCGCGGTCGATCTCCCCGTCCGGCGCGAGTATCTCCTCGCCGAAGCGCTCGACGACGGCCCGCTTCACCTCCGGATCCTGGCGCAGGAGGGTGTGCACGATCTCGTCGCTCGAGACGACCGCGGCCCCCTGGCGCTCGAACGCATGCAAAAGCTCGCTCTTCCCGGCACCGATCCCGCCCGTAATGGCAACGGAGACCGGACGGGAGCGCCTAGGCCTGCTCGTCGTCCTCAGGCTGGACGAACGGCTCGGGCTCGGGCCCATCGCCCACGTTCTGGTCCTCGAGCGCTACGGCCTCGCCGGCAGCCCCGGCCGGAGCGGAGTCCGCGGGCGCAGCATCCTCGGGTGCCGTCTCCTCGGCCAGCGCAGAGTCTTCAGGCTGGGTCGGCTCGGTCGTTTCCTCGAGCTCCGGAGCTTCCTGGGCAGTCGCCAGATCCTCGGCAAAGACCTCCTCCGAGAGGCCGAGGGATTCGGCCGACGCGGTCGTCGGACCGTCACCGCCGTCCTCGACACGTTTCAGCGAGAGGGAGAGACGCCGGCGTTCCGCGTCCATTTCGATGATCTTCGCCTTGACGACGTCTCCCTGGGAGACGATCTCGCGCGGATTCTCGACGTGGTGCTGTGCGAGCTCGGAGATGTGCACGAGACCCTCGACGCCCGGAAGGATCTCGACGAAGGCGCCGAACGTGACTACCTTGGTCACCTTCCCTTCGATGACGTCGCCCTGGTCGTGCGAGTCGACAACCTGCTGCCAGGGATCCGTCTGGGTCTGCTTGAGGCCGAGGGAGATCCGCTGACGGTCGCGGTCAATGTCGAGCACCTTGACGCTGACCTCCTGGCCGATCTCGAGCAGCTCGGAAGGATGGTTGACGTGGCTCCAGGAAAGCTCGGAGATATGGATGAGCCCGTCGATGCCGTCGAGGTCGACGAAGGCGCCGAAGTCGACGATGTTGGAGATCGTGCCGGTGACGACGTCGCCCGGCGAGAGACGGTCGAGGATCGCCTGGCGCATCTCCTTACGCTCCTCCTCGATAACCGCACGACGGGAGAGAACGACGTTGTTGCGGCTCCGGTTCAGCTCGATCACCTTCGAGCGAAGAGTCTTGCCGAGAAAGTCGTCCAGGTCCTGGACTCGACGGATGTCGACGAGCGACGCGGGCAGGAACCCGCGGACGCCGAGGTCGAGGATGAGGCCACCCTTGACCACCTCGATCACGGTGCCCTCGACGGGCTCGCCGCTTTCGGCAGCGCGCTCGATCTTCTTCCAGGCCATCTCGAAGCGTGCGCGCTTCTTGGAGAGGATCAGCCGGCCTTCGGTGTCCTCCTTGGTGAGAACGAGGGCGTCGATCTCGTCTCCGAGCTGCACCTCGCTGGCCGGGTCGACCGCTCTGCGGATCGAGAGCTCCGAGACCGGAATGACCCCCTCGGACTTGTAGCCGATATCGACCAGCACCTCATCCTTGTCCACACGGACGACCGTGCCGCTCACCACCTCACCCTCATTAATCGTCGGGAAGGTGGAGTCGTAGTCGGGGATCAGCTCCCCATCTGGACCTCGCGTCCAGACGCCTTCCTCTTCCAGCCTGGGGTCTGCCTCGGTAGCGGTTTGTTCCTGCACCATCGCGGAAGCGCGCATTATAGCTGCAAGAAATGAGACCCCGAGACCTCCTGATCGTGGCTGCTGTGCTCCTTGTCGCGGGGTTTGCGGCGGCGGACGCGCTTCGTGGACTGCGCGGAGATTCGAGCCCTGTTCCGCCGACCATACGCAGGACCGCGAGCGGCGAATCGGTCAGCGTTCCTCCCGTGAGGCGCATCCGGGGCTTCACCCTAGGTCAGCTCACCGGTCGCATCGTCTTCACCGGGGAAACGTGCGTGATCCAGGAGCTCGACCTGCCGACCGGAACGATCTTTCCGCTCCCGCGCCTCGCAGGCTCGTGCAAGCTCTGGTCGCCGCCCAACTCCGAGCGGCTCGCCTACGGCCTCCGGTCTGCACTTCGCTCGGTGGTGCCCTTCCGCATCGTCGATCTGAACCACGCCTATCTGGACCTGGGCCAGTTCCAAGCCCGCATCGACTCGCTCGTGTGGAGATCCGACGGCCAGCGGGTCGCCTGGTGCGACGCGCGCGGCAACGGCCGAGAGCTCGAGGTCGGCGAGACGGTGCCCACCGAGCTGCCGACATGCCCGGCGGCGTACACGGACGTCGGCAATTTGGTCTACGTGCAGGGACGTGAGATTAGGGTCGGCGAACGTCTCCTTTTCCGTGCGAGTGGAGGCATCGGAGCGATGTCGTTCGGAGACGACGGATCGGTTGCACTCGCGGTCGACGGCCGGACGATTCAGGTCTACCGGCGAACGGGCGGTCGCCTTTCGGCAGCTTCGGAGTTCGGACTTGCGCCCCCGCTTCAGGGACGCGTGCCCGTATTCTCACCCGACAACTGTGGTGCGTTCTTCCGAACGCCGAACGCCGACCGGGTCGAGCGCATCACGGTCGTGGACCTCGGCTGCCTCCCGGGCGCCGGCGAGCAGAGCTTTCCCGGCCACGCCGCTGCGTGGTCTCCGGACGGGCGCTGGATCGCCGTCGCCGGCCGGGCAGCGATCCTCTTCCACGCGGTCGATGGAAAGAGCGACACGATCCGCTTCACCACTGCCGCCACCGATCTCGCCTGGAAGGGATAACTATGCGCTCCGCCTCGTTTCGGACGGGCAGTGGTTCGCCCGTCGCCGAAGACCGGGCGATCGCCTTCTACCCGGTAGAAGCCTCCCCGCCGGGTGCTCTGCTTACCAGGCGTGGCCAACCAGGTCGTCTAGCAGCGCTAGTCGCTGTGTGCTAGGTCTTCGCCTCGTTCCAGTCGTCCCCCGAGCCGATGTCGACCGCCAGCGGCGGGTCGAGCGGATAGGAACTGCACATCTCCTCCCGGACCAACTCGCGTACAGCAGGGATCTCGGGCTCAGGAACCTCGAGCAGAAGCTCGTCGTGCACCTGGAGGACGAGCCGCGCCGAGCGGCCTTCGTCGCGGAGCCTTCGGTGGATCGACACCATGGCCGCCTTGATCACGTCCGCGGCCGTGCCCTGCATGACCGAGTTCACAGCCAGCCGCTCCCCGAGCGAGCGAGTTTGGCGATTCGAGGCCTTCAGCTCGGGGACGGGGCGGCGGCGGCCGAAGAGCGTTGTCACGTAGCCGTCCGCTTCGGCCTGCTCGATCGTCCGCTGGATGAAGTCCTGGACGAGCGGGAAACGAGCCAGGTACCTCTCGATGTACTCGGCCGCCTCCTCCCGCGGGATGTCCAGATTCTCCGAGAGCCCGAATGCCGAGATCCCGTAGATGATCCCGAAGTTCACCATCTTGGCGACGTTCCGCTCGTCCTTCGTGAGGGTCGCCTGGCCCTTGCCGAGCACCTCGGCGGCCGTGGCCGAATGGATGTCCTCGCCGGCCGCGAAGGCGTCGCGCAGCTTGGGCTCACCCGAGACGTGCGCGAGGATCCGAAGCTCCACCTGCGAATAGTCGGCCGAGAGAAGCCGCGACCCGGGCTCCGCCACGAACGCGCTCCGGATCTCCCGCCCGAGCTCGGTGCGAATCGGAATCGCCTGGAGGTTCGGGTTCGTGGTCGAGAGCCTCCCGGTGGAGGCGACGGCCTGGTTGAAGGTCGTGTGCAGTCGCCCGTCGTCCTCCGAGATGAGTCCCGGCAGCGGGCCCAAGTAGGTGTTGAGGAGCTTCGAGTACTCGCGCCACTCCTCGATCACCTCGACGATCGGGTGATCTCCTCGGATCGACCGCAGGACGCGTGTGTCGGTGGAGTAGCCGGTCTTTCCCTTACGGCCGGAAGTCAGCTCGAGCTTCTCGAAGAGGATCCGCGCCACCTGCTGGGTCGAGCCGAGCATGAACTCCTCGTCCGCAAGCTCGTAGGCCCTGGCCTGGAGCTCCTCGAGCCGATCGGCGAGCCGGGCCGTGATCTCGCCCATGCGATAGGTGTCCACCTTCACGCCAGCGTCCTCCATCGCCGCGAGCACGCCGGTCAGCGGCAGCTCGACAGTCCGGTAGAGATGGTCGAGGCCGCGCTCGGCGATGCGCTGCCGCATCGGCCCGGCGAGCCGTCGCGTCGTGGCTGCATGACGCACGAGGGCCGCAGTCTCCTCCTCCGTCTCGGGCTCAGGTCGAAGCTCGACGCCGTACTCCCCGGCCAGGTCGTCGAGGACGTAACCGGCCCGGCCCGGCTCGATCAGGTAGGCCATGAGGAGCGTGTCGTCGACGACGTCCAGCCGGAGAGGCTTGGCATCGTGCGCGACGAGCGCGGCTTCGCGGAGTTGCGCTCGGAGCTCGGACGACCACGCGCTGACCACGACTTCCTCGCCGGCGTCGACGGCGACCCGTCGGTCCTTGACTGCGATCCCGGCCTCGCCCTCGGGCACGCCGATCCGGCCCTCTCGCCACGGAACCTGTACGCCCTCGACCCGCATCTGCGCGGCCGGAAGCGCCTCGTCGATCACGTCGACCCGCTGCAGCAGGCTCCTGAACTCGTACTGGCGGAACATCTCCTTGAGCCGGGAGCGGTCGGGCGGGGAGAGCACGAGCTGCGAGGGATCGCAATCGAGCGGCAAGTCACGGCGCATCGTGGCGAGCACCTTCGAGTCGAGCGCCTGTTTGGCGTGCTCCTGGAGCGACTTGCGCCGCGCGGGCGAGAGCTCGTCCACGCGCTCGAGGACGTTCTCGACGGATCCGTACTGCGCGATCAGCTGCCCGGCCGTCTTGTCGCCGATGCCGGGGACGCCGGGAATGTTGTCCGATGTGTCGCCCTTGAGGCCGATGAAGTCGGGTACCTGGTCGGGCCTGACGCCGTAACGGGCTTCGACTCGCTCCGGCGTGTACACGTGCACGTCGGCGACCCCGCGCGGCGTCATCATCAGGCAGACATTCTCGGAGACGAGCTGGAAGGCGTCCCGGTCGGTTGAGACGACGGTCGTCTTGATGCCGGACTCGTCCGCGCGGCTCGCGAGGGTCGCGATCACGTCGTCGGCCTCCCAGCCCTCGAATTCGAGGTTCCGGTACCCGAAGGCCTCGACGATGGGCCGGAAGTGCGGAAACTGCTCCCGTAGGAGGTCTGGCATCGGCCGGCGGTCGATCTTGTAGTCCGCCGAAAGCTCGGTTCGATGCACAGGGCGCGTGTCCCATGCCACCGCCACGCCCTTCGGCTTGTAGTCGGAGAGCAGCTTGAAGAGCATGTTCGTGAATCCGAGCAGGGCGTTGGTCGGAAAGCCCTCGGACGTCGCCAGCTCCTCGGGCAGCGCGAAGAACCCCCGGTACGCGAGGTTGTTCCCGTCCACTAGGAAGAGATCTGAGTCGCGAGCGGGCGCATCGTCTACCTGAAGCTCGGCGCCGGTCAGCGTCTTTGGCACGAGACGAGTCTATGCGGAGGAACCCCGGCCATCCTTGCGCGTCGGGAGGCTCTCTTACGCCGCCTCAGAGGCACGTTGAAACCGGGCTGAGTCCCGGGCTAGCCGTTCCGCTCCGCATGGATCCGGCCCTCTGACTCAGCCAGCCGGCCTCCCTCGCGTCCAGAGGCTGCCGCCACGATCTCGGCGAGAATCGAGAGCGCCGTCTCCGCCGGTGTCTCGGCGCCCAGATCGAGCCCTGCCGGTCCCGCGATCCGGGCGAGCTGCTCCTCGTCGACTCCGATCTTCTGGAGCCGCTCGCGGCGGCGCGCCTGCGTGCGGCGGGAACCGAGCGCACCGACGTAGAACGCCTCCGAGGCGAGCGCCCCCGCGAGGGCCGGCACGTCGAACCGCTCCTCGTGCGTAAGAACGACCACCGCCGTCGAGCCGTCAGGCGCCAGCTGCTCGATGGCCTCGTCCGGCCATGCCACCACCAGCTCCCCGGCGCTCGGGATCCGGTCGCGGGTCACGAGACCGGGCCTCGCATCGACGACGACGGAGCGCCAGCCGAGGAGTGCGGCCGCGCGGCACAGAGCCTCGGCCAGATCGACCGCACCGAAGATCACGACTCGCGGAGACGGACCTAGGGGCTCGTAGAACACGCGGCCACCCGGCCGCTCCTCGACGCCAGCGCGAGCGCGCCGGATCAGCTCATCGGAAGCAGCGTCCTCGCCGAGGCGCACGAGCCGCGGCCGCCCCGCGTGCTCGCCCTCGAGCGGCGTCAGGCGAAGGGCGCGCTCGTCCCCCTCTGCTTCGGGCAGCGAGCTTTCGGCGGGAGCGAGCAGAACGTCGATCTCCCCCCCGCACGGAAGGCCGATCCCCCAGGCAGTCTCGTCCTCGATCCCGTAGGTGACGACCTCGGCGCGGCCGGAGTCGAAGATCTCACGCGCGCGCTCCGCCAGGTCGGGCTCGACACAGCCGCCCGAGACGGAGCCGGCCAGCTCGCCCCGCTCGGAGACCGCCAGCCGGGCCCCAACTGGGCGCGGTGCAGATCGCCGCGTCGCGACGACGGTGGCCAGCACGACCCGCTCTCCATGCGCGCGCCAGCGCTCGATGCTCTCGGCGACCTCGTCCACGGCGCCAGCCTAGATGGTTGGTCTATTCGAGCTCGCCGAGATAGGTCTTGCGGACCTGCTCGTTGTCCTTCAGCTTCGCTGCGTCGTCCGTCAGCGCGATCCGCCCGGTCTCCATCACGTAGCCCCGGTCGGCGGCGTCGAGCGCCATGAGGGCGTTCTGCTCGACCAGCAGGATCGTCGTTCCCTGCTCGTTGATCTCCTTGACGATCTCGAAGATCTTCTCGACGAAGATGGGGGCTAGTCCCATGGACGGCTCGTCCAGCATCAGGAGCTTGGGACTGGCCATGAGCGCTCGGCCCATCGCGACCATCTGCTGCTCTCCGCCCGAGAGCGTCCCCGCCTTCTGGGACTTGCGCTCGGCGAGGCGTGGGAACAGGGCGTAGACGCGATCCAGATCCTCCCTGATCCCGGACCGGTCGTTTCGCTGGAATGCGCCCATCTGGAGGTTCTCGAGCACGCTCATGTGTGGGAAAAGCCTTCGACCCTCGGGCGACTGCGAGATCCCCATCTGAACGATCGAGTGCGCGGGCGCGTTGGTGATGTCCTTGTCGCGAAAGACGATCTTTCCCTTCCGTGGGTTGTTCAGCCCGTTGATCGACCGCAGCGTCGTCGACTTGCCTGCGCCGTTGGCCCCGATCAGCGTCACGACCTCGCCCTCCATCACCTCGAGCGAGATCCCCTTGATCGCGTGAATGGAGCCGTAGTACGTGTGGATGTCATCCACCCGTAACAGCGGCCCGCCCTTGCCGCCGTTCCCGCGGCCGGAACCAGGCTGAACGGCCGTATCAGGTGAGCTCATGCGGTAGCCGCCTTTCCGAGGTAGGCCTCGATGACACGCTCGTCCGTCTGGATCTCCTTGGGCGGACCCTCGGCGATCTTTTCCCCGTAGTCGAGCACCGTGACGCGATCCGAGATGCCCATGACGACCTTCATATCGTGCTCGATCATGAGCACGGTCAGATTCCGCTTCGTCCTGAGCTCCCCGACGAAGGCCGTGAACTCAGCGGTCTCCTGCGGATTCATGCCCGCGGTGGGCTCGTCGAGGAGAAGGAGCTTCGGCTCGGTCGCCAGCGCCCGTGCGACCTCGAGACGGCGCTGGTCACCATAGGGGAGATTCCTCGAGAGGTCCTCGTCGCGGTCCTTGAGGGAGCACAAAGCCAGTAGCTCGCGCGCGTGATCCGACGCTTTCCGCTCCTCGCGCCTGATGCCGGGCGTGCGGAGCACCGAACGAACAATGCCTCCGTGGAGACGAGCGTGCATGCCGACGAGGACATTCTCGAGCGACGTCATCTGCTGGAAGAGCCGGATGTTTTGGAAGGTTCGGCCAATGCCGAGCTTCGTGATCGCGTGCGGTGGCTTCCCGGTCACGTCCGTCCCGTCGAAGAAGATTTTCCCGCGGGTCGGCTGGTAGACGCCGGTGAGCATGTTGAAGAACGTAGTTTTTCCCGCTCCGTTAGGCCCGATCAGGCTGACGATGGCGCCGGCCGGGATCGAGAAGTCCACGTCGTTGACCGCGACGAGCCCGCCAAACTCCTTCCGCACGTCGAGGGCCTCGAGCAGGTTCGGCGCCGCCGCGCTCACCCGCGACCCTCCAACATCGGCTCGTCGCGCACTCCCTCTTCCAGCTCGCGCTTGCGGCGGCCCTCGGGTATCAGCCCGATCGGCCGGAAGAGCATCATCAGCACGATGATCAGCCCATAGATCCCGAACTGGTACTTCGTGATCTCGATGTTCGTACCGGCCGCGTCGTTGAACCGGTCGCCTATCACAGCGAGGCCTTCGATGTTGAGCCAGCCGAGGAGGACCCCGCCTGCGATCACGCCCCACACGCTCCCCATGCCGCCCAGGATGACCATGCAAAGCAGGAACACCGAGATGTTGAAGTAGAACTCGCTCGGAAACGCGCCACTCTTGAAGCTCGCATAGAAGGCGCCGGCGATCCCGCCGAAGAAGGCCCCGAGAGCGTACGACCAGGTCTTCGTCCGCATGAGCGGGACGCCCATCGCCGCCGCCGCTGTCTCATCCTCCCGGATCGCGATCCAGGCCCGCCCCAAGCGCGAGTCCCTGAGCCTGACGCTGCAAAAGACCGTGAACAGAAGGAGCGCGAGGATGGTGAAATAGAAAAGCTTCTCGCGGTCGAATGACGCCTGGAAGGAGAGGGGCAAGCCGAGCGAGCCGTTCAGCCCCTCGCCGAAGCCGGGCGAGTCAATCGGGTTGATCCCGAACGTGCCGTTCGTCAGGTCGAAGCCCTTGAGGTTGTCGGCGTTTCGAACGAACTGCGGGATGATCTCGCCGAATCCGAGCGTCACGATCGCCAGGTAATCGCCCCGTAGGCGGAGGGTCGGCAGCCCGATCAGGATGCCGACGAACGCGGTGAAGAGCCCGGCCATGATGAGGACGAGCCAAAGCGACACATGGATGCCCGTCGCCTCCCGGTCGATCCCGACCGAGCCGAGGTGAAAGCTCACCTGCTCGAACTGGCCCGAGGCGAACCAGCCCGCCATATAGGCGCCAGCCGCGTAGAACGCGACGTAGCCGAGGTCAAGCAGGCCCGCGTAGCCGACGACGATGTTCAGCCCGACGGCCATCATCGTGAAGACGAGAATGATCACCATCGAGCTGACCTGCGGGAAGAAGTCTCCGATCACAGAGAGACCACGGAGGCTGTCCACGACGGACGGGTAGAGCGCCGCCAGAAAGACGACGATCACGAGCGGAAGAAGCGTGCGGATGCGCTGCGGCACGCGCCGCCAGGCCTCGCCGATGGCGCTCGCTCCTCCGAGGGCACTTTTGCCCCTCGCCCGGCCGTCGGGCTGTCCGGCGGGGGTTTCCATCAGGCTCCCTCCGGCGTCCGCTCTCCAAGTAAGCCCTCGGGGCGGAAGACGAGGATGGCGATCAGGATCCCGAAGACGATCGATCGCGTCCAGTCGCTGCCGGGTGTCTCCCAGCTGAGGCCCTCGTTGAACGCCTGGATGAGCCCGATCAAGAGGGCGCCGAGCACGGCGCCCGTCAGATTGCCGATTCCCCCGAGCACTGCCGCCGTGAAGGCGATCAGCCCCAGCTCGAACCCGGTGTCGTAGCGCATATTAAACTGGAGCAGGAAGAGAAGTCCCGCGGCACCCGCGAGCGCGCCGGCGAGAACGAACGTGAACGAGATCGTCCGGTTCACGTTGATGCCCATCATGGCGGCCGCATCGGGGTCCTGGGCAGTCGCCCGCATGGCCTTTCCCTGACGGGTGGACTTGACCAGATAGGTCAGGCCCATGAGCACGGGAATGGTGATCAGGATGATCACAAGCTTGTTCCAAGGAACAGCGACGCCCCCAATCGAGAAGGCAGTGGTGCGCGGGATCAGGTCGGTCGCGGACCGGAATCCGACGCCGTAGATGGCAAGGCCGACGTTCTGAACGATGAACGACATGCCGACGGCGGTGATGAGCGCAGCCAGTCGCGGAGCCTTCCGCATGCGGCGATACGCGAGGAACTCGATCGTCGCGTTCACAACCGACCCGAATGACATTCCGATGAGGAGGGTCGCTGCCAGCCCGCCGACGATCACGATGGCGGCGTCCTCCGCCGAGAGATCGAACACCGTCAAGATGAGCGTGCTCGCAAAGAGCCCGCACAGCGCGAACACGTCGCCATGGGCGAAATTGATGAGCTGGAGGATCCCGTAGACCAGTGTGTACCCGAGCGCCACGAGCCCGTAGACAGCACCAGTGGTGAGGCCGATCACGAAGACGCTGAAGAACTCCGTCGGATCCTTGACGAGGTTTACGACGAGCCAGATGATGATCAGGAGGACGAAGAACAGCCCGATGATCGAGGTGATGCTCGGGCGCGGCCGGTTCAGGAGAGCCGCGAGGGGCGAGGGGGGTTCGCTACGGGCCTGAACTGAGATCGGGTGATCCTAAACCGAATCGGGGGAGGGCAAAAGCCCTCCCCCGACAAGTGGACCTACCTTTGCTTACAGGCCCCGGGCCGCATCCACCGTTTCCGGCTTCGGCGAGAGCGTGGTCTCCGTCACGAGCTTGTCTTCGGCTCGGTAGATGGTGAATCCGACGACGGCGCCTCCGGCCTGTTCCGGATCGCCGTTCTCGCCGATCTCGAACGTGCCGAGGAGACCGTTCTCGACCTTCGTCGAGAAGATCCCGTCGATCACGCTCTGACGGCTGCCGTCTCCGTTGCCAATCGCATCGAGGACGATCTGGGCGGCCTGTGCGCCATAGATCGCGTACGGGTCGACCGGCTTTCCTCCGAGCGTCCCCTTCAGCTTCTCCGCGAAGGCAGCGGCGTCGCCCTTGAACTCGTCGATCGGCACGCCGGCGATGCTCAAGAACGAGCCCTGCGTGTTTTTGACACCGG
>DATHAG010000190.1:0-2127 GCA_035296825.1 Gaiellaceae bacterium
CAGCTGGAAGCCGAGGGCTACGAGAGCTTTGGCGCCGTAAACGGAAGGAGCAATGGCAGCAACTCCGGAAACTGAGGTCGTCGCCGGGATCGGCAACGACTACAAGTACGGCTTTCACGACGAGGAGAACTACTTCTTCAAGTCCGCCCGCGGGCTCTCGCCCGAGCTCGTCGCCTCCATCTCCGAACACAAGAACGAGCCGGAATGGATGCGGAAGTTTCGCCTTAAGTCGCTGGAGTACTTTCGCGCTCGCCCGCTGCCCGAATGGGGCGGCGACCTCTCGCAGATCGACTTCGAGAACATCTTCTACTACATCAAGCCGACCGAGAACCAGGCCAATTCCTGGGAGGATCTGCCCGCCGAGATCAAGGACACCTGGGACAAGCTCGGGATCCCGGAGGCGGAGAAGAAGTACCTGGCCGGCGTCGGCGCGCAGTACGAGTCCGAGGTCGTCTACCACAAGCTGCAGCAGGACCTCACCGACAAGGGCGTGATCTTCCTCGACATGGACACGGCCCTGCGCGAGCACGAGGATTTGGTCAAGCAGTACTTCGGCACGATCATCCCGCAGAACGACAACAAGTTCGCGGCGCTGAACTCGGCCGTGTGGTCGGGCGGATCGTTCATCTACGTGCCCCCGGGAGTCACGATCGAGATGCCGCTCCAGGCGTACTTCCGCATCAACGCGGAGAACATGGGCCAATTCGAGCGCACGCTGATCATCGTCGACGAGGGTGCCTATGTGCACTACGTCGAAGGCTGTACGGCACCGATCTACTCGAGTGACTCGCTGCACTCGGCCGTCGTCGAGATCATCGTCAAGCCGAACGCGCGTTGCCGCTACACGACGATCCAGAACTGGTCGAGCAACGTCTACAACCTGGTCACCAAGCGTGCCGTCGCCTACGAGAACGCGACCATGGAGTGGGTCGACGGCAACCTCGGTTCGAAGCTGACGATGAAGTACCCGGCGATCTGGCTGCTCGGCGAGGGCGCACACGGGGAGGTGCTCTCGATCGCCTTCGGCGGCAAGGGCCAGCACCAGGACGCGGGCGGCAAGTGCGTTCACATCGCGCCGAACACGACCTCCGTGATCACCTCGAAGTCGATCTCGAAGGACGGCGGTCGCGCCGGCTACCGGGGCCTGCTCGAGGTCGCGAAGGGTGCGAAGAACGCGAAGTCGAAGGTGGTCTGCGACGCGCTGATCCTCGACGAGGAGTCTCGCTCGGACACCTACCCGTACATCAAGATCGACGAGGACGAGGTGGACATCGGCCACGAGGCAACGGTCTCGAAGATCGGCGAGGAGCAGCTCTTCTACCTGATGTCGCGCGGGATGTCCGAGTCCGAGGCGTCCGCGATGATCGTCTCCGGCTTCGTCGAGCCGATCACCAAGGAGCTGCCGCTGGAGTACGCGGTCGAGATGAACCGCCTGATCCAGCTCCAGATGGAAGGCTCCGTCGGTTGATCGAAGTCGAGCGCGTCGACTTCGTCTCCATTCCCACGCAGAACGTTGATCGGGCCAAGGAGTTCTACGGCGTGACGCTGGGCCTCGCCGAGAACGGCCCGGATGAGTTCGATGCCGGCAACGTGACGCTTGGCCTCTGGGAACCCGAGGCCGACGGCGAGGCGTTCGTTCCGAACCCGGCGGGAGTCGCGCTGCGCGTCCCGGACGTGGTCGAGGCACGTGCGGTACTCGAAGGGGCCGGCGTGAAATTCAAGGGCGAGACGCAGGACACTGGTGTCTGCCACATGGCGTTCTTCACCGATCCCGACGGAAACTGGCTCATCCTGCACCGGAGGTACGCAGCGTGAGAGCCGAGGCCCTCGAGCGTTACCGCGAGCTCCCTGTTCCCGACACGACCGAGGAGCACTGGCGCTTCACCGACCTGCGCGGCTTCGATCCGGACGGTTTTACGGCGAACGGCGCTGCGTCGGTCGCTCGGCCCGAGTCGATGCTGGAGCTCGACGTCGCCGGCGCAGCCTACGTCGGTGAGGCCGGGATCGAGATCGAGCGTACGCCCGACGGGATCACCTTCGAGCCGCTCGACCAGTCACACAAGCGGTTGGGCGAGCTGGTGGGCTGGCAGGACGACAAGTTCGCCGCGCACAACGCTGCGGCCTGGG
>DATHAG010000191.1:0-7806 GCA_035296825.1 Gaiellaceae bacterium
ACTCCTCTTCGAAGACGCGGATGAATTCCTCGCCGATCCGCTTGCGCTTCTCCTCGGGGTCGGTGACGCCTTCGAGCCGGGCAAGGAACCGCTCGCGGGCATCGACGTGCACCAGCGGCACCTGGAAGTGGCGCTCGAAGGTCTCGACGACCTGAATCGCCTCGTCCTTTCGGAGCAGACCATGGTCGACGAAGACGCAGGTCAACTGCTCCCCGACCGCGCGATGGACGAGGAGCGCCGCTACCGCCGAGTCGACCCCCCCTGAGAGCGCGCAGAGGACGCGATCGCTTCCCACCTGGGAGCGGATGCGCGTGGTCTCCTCCTCGATCACGGCCGTGGGCGTCCAGACCGGCGGAGCGTCTGCGACGTGGAAGAGGAAGTTCTTGAGGATGTCCATGCCGTGTGGCGTGTGCACGACTTCCGGGTGAAACTGGACGCCGTAGAGGCCGCGGTCGGGCGCCTCGAACGCGGCAATCGGAGCCGAGGGCGAGGACGCGGTCACACGCGAGCCCGAGGGGGGCGCGACCACCGAGTCTCGATGGCTCATCCAGCAGGCCTGCTCGGCCGGGAGCCCTTCGAAGAGCGCGCTACCCGCCTCAGCCTTGAGCTCGGAGCGCCCAAATTCCGCACGGTTGGTGTGGTCGACTTCGCCGTCCAGCTGGTGCGCGATCAGCTGCATGCCGTAGCAGATGCCGAGCATGGGCACGCCAAGGTCATAGATTCCCGGATCGAGCTGCGGCGCCTCGTCCGCGTACACCGAGGCCGGCCCACCGGAGAGGATCAGGCCGAGCGGGCGGCGGGCGCGCATCGCGTCCACCGACATGGTGTGCGGGACGAGCTCCGAGTACACGCGGCACTCGCGCACCCTGCGGGCGATCAGTTGCGAGTACTGACCCCCCATGTCGACAACCAGCACCGGCCGTTCCTCGACGGGCGGCTCCGGGATGGGAAGGACCTGCCCCATCAGACCGTCAAACGCCCCGGTAGTTTGGGGCTTCCTTCGCCATGGAGATATCGTGCGGATGGCTCTCGCGCATCCCCGCCGCCGTGACGCGAACGAACGTGGCGCGTTTCAGGTCCTCGACGGTCGCTGCGCCGCAGTAGCCCATCGCCTGGCGAACCCCGCCGACCAGCTGATGGAGCACGGGCCGGAGCGGCCCCTTGTAGCTCACCCGGCCCTCGATCCCCTCCGGTACAAGCTTCTCGACTTCGTCGACGTCGGCCTGGAAATACCTGTCCTTCGAATACGAGCGCGACTTCATGGCGCCGAGCGAGCCCATCCCCCGGTATTCCTTGAACCGTTCGCCCTGATGGAGCACGACATCGCCAGGGCTCTCGTCGACGCCGGCCAGAAGTCCGCCCAGCATGACGGAGTCCGCTCCCGCCGCCAGCGCCTTTGCGATGTCGCCGGAGAACTGGATGCCGCCGTCAGCGATCAGGGGGACGTCGTGTGTGGCAGCGACCTGGGCGCAGTCGTAGACGGCCGTCACCTGCGGGACGCCGATCCCCGCCACCACCCGCGTCGTGCAGATCGCACCCGGGCCCATCCCGACTTTGATCGCATCCGCGCCTGCATCGACGAGGGCCTCGGCGCCCTCCCGCGTCGCCACGTTGCCGCCGACCACCGGCAGGTCGGTCCGGCTCTTGAGCTCCCGAATCGTCTCGATGACCCCGATCGAGTGGCCGTGAGAGGTGTCGACGACGAGCACGTCGACGTCTGTAGCCAGCAACGCTTCCGCACGCTCCAGCCCTTCCGCGCCGACGCCGACCGCTGCGGCGACCCGCAGTCGACCCCGCTCGTCCTTCGTCGCATGCGGGAACTGCACCCGCTTCTGGATGTCCTTCACCGTGATGAGGCCTCGTAGAAGGCCGTCCGAGTCCACGACCGGTAGCTTCTCGACCTTGTTGCGATGGAGCGTCTCCCGGGCCTGCTCGAGGGTCGTGCCAACCGGGACCGTCACGAGGTTCTCAGAGGTCATGAGCGTCGAGACCGGCCGGCCGACGTCGTCCTGAAAGCGAAGATCGCGGTTGGTGAGGATCCCGACGAGCTTGCCGCCCTCGTCCGTGATCGGTACGCCGGAGATGTGGTAGTAGGCCATGAGCTCCAGCGCCTCGGAGACGAGCGCGTCGGGCCTGAGGGTGACGGGGTCGACGATCATGCCCGCCTCCGAGCGCTTCACCTGGTCGACTTCGGCCACCTGGTCGGCGACC
Organism: Gaiellaceae bacterium; assembly: GCA_035296825.1. Lineage (GTDB taxonomy): Bacteria > Actinomycetota > Thermoleophilia > Gaiellales > Gaiellaceae > DASQGA01. Next base: position 2,212 of record DATHAG010000191.1, read on the forward strand.
GGAAGGTTCCTGTGCACCACGCCGATGCCGCCCTCGCGGGCGAGCGCAATCGCCATCCGGGCCTCGGTGACGGTGTCCATCGCAGCGGAGACGATCGGAATCTCGATCTCGATCCCCCGGGCAAAGCGTGTCCGCGTCGACACCTCGCCAGGAAGGACATCGGACTCGGCCGGAACGAGCAGAACGTCTCCGAAGGTGAGCCCCTCCTTCGCAAACTTTCGTTCGAGCGTGAGGAGCCGCTCGATCTCGGCGCGTCCAAGCTCGAGCTCCACGGCTATCGAGCTCCCTCCGAGGCACAAAACCCAGGCGCTTCTTGCTCGCCTGGGTTCCGGAAACCGCTGGTTCTACCGCCTCTCAAGTACCACGATCGTACCAGCCAGGCCAGACGGCCCGAAGCGTTTTCTAGGCGTCCTGGCCGACCGGGTCGAGCTGGTCGACCTCGGCGAGGCCCGCGAGGCGACTCGCCTCCCGCACGTCGAACCGCCCCGCTCCCGCTTCGAGGACCGAGGCCGCGCCGGTAGCGACAGCGCTCCGTACGGCGTCCTCGAGTGGGCGCCCCGCCGCGCGCGCCGCGATGAACGCTGCAAGCAGGACGTCCCCCGCACCCACGGCGGAGACAGCTTCCAGGATCGGCGCGCGGCCGCGAAGCCGGTGTTCGCTGCGGTCCTCACGCAGGAGCGCATAACAGCCGCCCGCCACCGTCAGGAGGACGTTTCGCGCACCGAGCTCCGCGATCTCGTCGAGTCCGGACACGATGTCCTCTGCATCCGTGAACTCGTGGCCGACGAGCGCCTCTGCCTCGGTCAGGTTGGGTGAGACGAGGTAGGGCTCCGCCTCGACCCCGAGCCGCAGGGGCTCGCCGTCGCAGTCGAGAACGGAGAGAACGTGCTTGCGGTTCAGGTCCCGGATCAGATCGCCGTAGAACCCGGGATCGACGGCGCGTGGAAGCGAGCCTGCAAGGACGACGAACTCCGCCCCGCTCGTCAGGTAGTCGAGTTTCTCTCGCAGGGTCTCCAGCTCGCTCTCGTCAACCTCCGGTCCCCATTCGTTGATCTCGGTATGGGCATTCGAGATCGGGTCGACCACTGCGAGGGACGTCCGCGAGTCACCGTGGATCCTGACGAAGTCGTTCAGGACGCCCTCGCTCGTCAAGTCTTCGACAATCAGCGTCCCGTTTCGTCCGCCAGCGAGGCCCGTCGCCACGACGGGGATTCCGAGCCGCTTGAGCGCCCTGGCGACGTTGATTCCTTTGCCACCGGCACTCGCGAAGCTGAGGCTGGCGCGATGGCGCTGGCCGAGTTGAAGGTTCGGCACGGACAGCGTTCGGTCCATGGCCGCATTGAGCGTAACGGTGACAATCATAAGACGCTCCCGAAGACTCCCTCTAGAAGGTCGCCAGCCTCGTCGAGCGTCCGCCCAGAGTACCAGGACAGCTTGTGAGCAAACCCCGGCTCCTCGACCGCACGGGCCGCCACGAGCGGGACCCTCGCGACGAGCCTTCCCCGCTGCAAGACACGCACCTCGCCGAGGCTCGCGCCCGCCTCGACGGGCCCGGACACGAGCCCCGGAGCGACCACGGTCTCGACCAGGGCCTGGTCGAGCCGGACCACCGCGCGCACCGGGCGGGCCGCGACGAGGGGTAGTCGCTCCTCCTGCAGCCTGATCGCAGAGGTTGCGTACGTGTGGCCGGTGGAGACGACCCGAAGGGGGCCGAAGAAGTCCTGGCCCCACGCCAGGAGGCGTGTCAGGTCGGCGTTTCTCTGCGCACGGCTCGGGCTCCCGAGGACAACCGTGTAGATCGTGACGCCGTCGCGTCGGGCCGCGGCGACCTCACACCACCCGGCGGCGTCGGTGTGGCCCGTCTTGATCCCGATCAGTCCCGGGTAGCGACCGAGCAGGTCGTTCCAGGAGAACAGGGAGCGTCCCCCGGCGATCGTGCCGCTCCGCATGGCAACGAGGCGCCGGACGAGAGGCTTCCTCATCGCCACCCGCGCGAGCTTCAGGACGTCGCGGGCGGAGGAGTAATGGCCGGGGACATCGAGGCCGTCGGGACGAACGAAGTGGGTATGCCTCAGGCCGAGCCGCCGTGCCTTCGCGTTCATGAGCCGGACGAAGTCCGAGACGTCGCCTGCCGTGCCGGCCGCCAGCGCAAAGGCGGCGTCGTTCGCGCTCTGGATCAGCGCCGCGGCGAGAAGGTCTCGGACGCGGAGCCTCTCGCCGACTCGAAGGTGGACGCTCGACTCGCCTACCCCCGCTGCGGTCTCGCGGACGGTCATCAACTCACCGGGGCGCTTGCGCTCGAGCACGACGATCGCGGTCATCAGCTTCGTGATGCTCGCCATCGGCAGCTCGCGTTCCGCGTCACGCTCGTAGAGAACCTCTCCCGCCCCCGTCGCAACGAGCACCGCGCGGGCGCTCGATGACGGTGGTGGATCGACGGCCGCCTCGGCGGGTGTCGCGGCCGCCAGAGCGACGAAGACGAGCAGGAGCTGGCGGCGCACGGTGGCCAATCTAGCTGGGACTAGAATTGCCGGCCATGGCCTCCGAGGACAGGGAGACGAAGCCGGCGCGCGTCCGCGGGGTCGAGCGCTCATTCGAGGTGCAGATCGGGTCGCTGGGCGGCTTCGACCTGCGTCCGACCCGGTGCTTCGTCTGGGCCGGCGAAGAGCGAAAGGGCCGGGAGCGTGTGGTTCCCCTCGATAGTCCTCCGCGCAACCTCAGGATCCCTCGCCGGGAGCGACACGTCGAGGTCGGTCTGGTGCGTGCACGCACGCTCGGCAACCCGCTCATGACGATCGCGCTCGCCGGTGTCCATGCGGCCAAGAAGGTGAGTGCCGAGCGGCGACGACGCGAGCTTGAACGGTCGTCCCACGAAGAACACCCACGGCCATGAGCAGAAGGTCATCGCGGAGGGCCCCGACGTCGTGCTGCACTGCCGCCAGGAGTGGCCCGGCGAGACCTGGGCGAGGATCGACAGCTTCAGGCTGGACGACAACGGGAAGGTCGTTGAGCACTGGGATGTTCTCCGAGTCGTGCCGGACGGAGCAAGAACACCAACACGATGTTCTAGGAAGGCTTAGCGGATACGAATCCGCTGACCCACGCTCAACGACAATGGGTCGATCCTCGGGTTGAGCGTGATCAGCTCGTCGGTTGTCGTGTTGAAGCGCACCGCGATCGCATCGAGGGTGTCGCCGGGTCGCACGCGGTAGAACTTCTTCTTCGCGGGAGCCTCGCCCTTCGTGCTCGTCGAGGGCTGGGTCACACTCGTCCCGGGCTCGCTGACCTCGGGCGCCGGGGTCGGGGTTGCGCTGCTGTCGGCGTTGAGAGCGCGGTGGACGACGAGCACGAGCACCGTTGCCGCCACGAAGAACGCGAGCGGCGCAAGCAAGCGGGGACCCCAGTCGCGGACCTGGTCGTGGTCTACCAACCTGCCACCCCCCAGACCTCCCGTCGCAGGCGGGCGGCCTCCGCGGCCGCAGCCTTGCGCCAGTCGGCGCCGTCGACCCGAAAGGCGTAGATGATCGAGCGCGAGACCGGTACGAGCGCACTCGACGGCCCGCTCTTGAACGCACGGGCCACGTCCGCGGGTGTCGCCCCTTGGGCGCCGATCCCGGGCAGGAGCAGGATGGCCTTCGGCATCAGGCGCCTCGCCTCCCCGACAGCCCGTGGATACGTGGCGCCGACCACCGCGCCGACGCTCGAGATGCCTCGGTCCCCCACGAGCTCTGCGCCCCACTGATCGACGAGCTCGGCGAGGTGTTGCCAGACCCGACGCCCGTCGGAGGTTGCGAGGTCCTGGACGTCTACGCTCCCGGAGTTCGAGGTGTGGACGAGGCAGAAGATGCCGGTGCCGGAGCGCCGGCACGCCGCGATCAGCGGCTCGATGGAGTCGCTCCCGAGATAGGGGTTCACAGTGAGCGCATCGACCGCAGGAGGGGAACCATCCTCACGCCCCTCGAGATACGCATCCGCATACGCCCGCGCCGTCGAGCCGATGTCGCCGCGCTTCCCGTCGGCGATCACCAAGAGCCCCGCGGTGCGGGCATAGGCGCACACGTCCTCGAACGCACGTGCCCCGTCGGCGCCGAGGGCCTCGAAGAACGCGAGCTGAACCTTCACTCCGACGACGTACGGGCAGACCGCGTCCACGAGTCCCGTACAGAAGCGCGCACAGGCGTCGGCAGCCGCCGCGCGGCCGGCATGCGCACCGGCCCGAAGTTCGACGGGAAGGAGCTCTGCACGCGGGTCGAGGCCCACGAGCAGCTGGCTCCTCTTCCGCTCCACTGCTTCGCCCACCCGATCAGCGAAGGCTCCCGCCGAGATCGTGGCGGCAGCGTCGAGCTCTTGCCTCATGAACGGAGCTTAGGCTACACCTGCCCAAAGACGACCCTTTCCCGCACAGGCGGCGATAATCCCCTCCTCGTCGAGAGGGGAAACCGCGAGCTCGGGCGGAGGCCGGCGCAGGAAGGCGCCCACGAGGAGAAGCTCGTCGGCAGCCTCGGCATCGAAGGTCGTCCCGTCCACCTGCGCCGCCCGGGCGATCGCGAGCCCTGCGCGCACCTCGAGGACAGCCGCGGCCCCGACCGATGGGAGCGTGCGCACGCAGGCGACCCTCCCCCCGGCGACGAAGAGGCCGCGCAGTGATCCCTGCTCCGCCGCCGGGACGACCAGGCACACGCCCAGGGAGCGCAGCCGATCGAGCGTTCGCAGGTCGCGGACGACCTCCTCGAGCGCCTTGATGCGGTCACGCAGCGTCGCCGCCTCCTCGTAGCGAAGCGATTCGGACAGGTCGCGCAGGCGGGCCCGGAGACGCGGCAGCGCGCCCCCGGACCGGAGCAGTGCGAGCTCCTCCTCCGAGCTTCCGGCCAGCGCTCGCGCGGCCCGCTCGGCGCGGCGCCGGCTTCGGATCGGCCCAAGCTCACCCGGCTGGCTCGTGACGACCATCGCGTCGCCCCGCCGGCGAAGGTAGACGTAGCGGTCAGGACGCGCGCTCCGGGCGTTGGCTGGTGGTCGGAGCTCGCGTATCAGCCGCAGCTCCTCGAGCCCGGCCTCGAGCTCCGAGCCGAGGACGGTCCATTCGATCCGGTCGAGCGCGGCGAGAGCGGCCTCGACCGCAGGACGCTGCTTCTCCGAGCGGAAGTAGGAGCGGAGCCGGCTCCGCAGGTTGCGAGCGCGCCCTACGTAGAGCGCCTGTCTGTGCACATCGCGGAAGATGTAGACGCCCGGGCGCTCGGGAGCGCCGAACGCGAGGCCGCGTTTCGCATGCACCCGGCGCGCCCGCGGCGCCGCCAGTTCGAGAACGTCTGCGACCGAGCGTGCTCCGCGCTCCTGGGCGAGCCCCAGGAGCTGGACGAGGATCTCGCCCGTCGCCCGAGCGTCAGGCAGCGCCCGGTGGCAGGGCTCTGTCGAGGTGCCGAAGAAGTGCGTCAGGGACGCGAGGCTCGCGCGCGCAGAGCGGCCCGCCAGGAGCCTACGGGCCAGCCAGACCGTGTCCAGGACGGGTAAGCCGAGCCTTCGTCCGTGCAGCCGCTCGACCTCGTGGTTCAGGAAGCCGACGTCGAAGCGCGCATTGTGCGCCACGAGCACGCAGTC
>DATHAG010000192.1:0-3861 GCA_035296825.1 Gaiellaceae bacterium
GAAAGCGGATAAATACCGCCTGGCGGTTCGACAGGACAGTGGCGGCGAAAGATTGCCCGGAAAGATCGACGTTTACGTCCACCGCCATCTTGTCGGAGCCCGCGTCGCCTTCGACGTGGAGCTTCACCGGAGCGCCGCCTGCCAGCGCCGCCGCTGAGCCGCTCGCTTTCACGGTCGCATCGAGCACGAAATGAGCGGTCTCGGCAGCTTCGGCGGCTGTAAACGCGTCGGCTGCGAGATCCGCGCCGCTCGGCGCGTCCGCTGAAGCAGGCTCGGGGGACGAAGAGTCGGAGGAGGTTACGCCGCCGCAGCCAGCGACGAGCGCGGCCGTCAGGACGGAAAGGGCAAGGAAGAGACCGAAGCGGCGCACGCTTCCACTATCGGCGCTCCGTCGGCGGACCTGAGCGAAATCCCCCGGCGTTTGAGTTCCGCGAGTGCGTTGCCCCTCTGCCACCGCATCACGGTGACCGCAGCCGCCTCCCACGCAAGCGCACCGGCGGTCGGGCGCAAGCGGGGAGAGCGGTAGGTGCACTGCACCCCAAAACGCGGGTAAACGCCGCCGAAGAAGTAGTGGCAGCGCAGACGGTGGGCCGGCGCGCAGACGATCGTCGCTTCTTCGACGCCCCGGGCGAGCAGGAGTGGCAAGACGCGGGCCATGTTCTGGGAGGTGTTGACGGCCGTGCCCTCGGCGAGAAGCTCGACATCGCGTCGGCCCGGCCACGTGGCGAGCATCTGAGCCGCCTCGCTCTCTCCCCCATGCGGAGACCAGCCCGAGAGGACGACGACCCCCGGGCGGCGGCTCTCTGCGAGCTCTGCGGCGAGCGCGAGCACACGATTGCAGCCGCGGGAAAGCGTATAGGACCCGTCCCGGTCGAGGCACCCCTGGCCGGGGACGACAATGGCCCAGCGGGACTTACGCATGGGTCGAGCCTACCGGCGCCGACGCGCCGCGACCGCGCCCCCGAGCAGGGCGCCGATCACAGTCACGACCAGCATGAACGCCTTCCTTCCCTGCAGCTTGGACTCGCCGCTCGCCCGCTCTCGCATGTTCACAGCGACCTCGTCAACCCGAAGGCCGGCGCGCGTGAGGCGCATCAGCGCTTCCACCTCCGGCGCACCGCTTTCGTACGGCTCTGCGAGGAGCGGCAGCGCCTTGGCATTCGCCGCGTACATCCCGCTCGTCGCATCGGCAAACCGCTTCCCGAGCGGCACCCTGAGCGCCCGGCGAAGAAGTGCCGTCCCGACGCGCCGGGCGTGGTCCGGGCGGTAGCGATACGGCTCGTAGCCCTCGCCCGAAACGAACCTGGACCCGACCGCAACGTCACAAGCATCCTCGCGAACGAGCGTGACAAGCCGAGCGAGCTCAACGACCGGGTGCTGGCCATCCGCGTCGACTCGGGCGGCGAACTGGTAACCACGGTCGGCCGCGTAGCTCCAACCGGCGGCGATACCGGCCTTGAGCCCGCGATTCTCGGGAAAGCCAAGCACCTCCGCGCCGCTCTCACGCGCCACCTCCCCCGTTCGGTCGGTGGAGCCGTCGTCGACGACGAGGACGTCGGCTTCAGGAAGCCCGGCGTCTACTTCGGCGAGCACCGCGGGCAGGTTCTCCTCCTCGTTCCAGGCCGGGATGAAAACGAGCAAGTCGTGCGCGGGCGCCACGCCGAGACACTAGTCGACCGCGCTACCCTCCCTCAGTGGCTTCCGAGCGAAAAGAACACCTGACCCCTGGTCAGCGAGAGCAGCTCGAGCAGGAGCTCGCCGAGCTGGAGGGACCCAGGCGTGCGGAGATGGTGCAGGCGATCAAGATCGCGCGGAGCTTCGGCGACCTCTCGGAGAACTTCGAGTACCACGCCGCCAAGAACGAGCAGGGACTTCTGGAGCGCCGGATCACGATCATGCGCGCGCGGCTCCAGAACTCGGTCGCCGTCAACGAGCCGACGCGGGCGGGAGAGGACACGGTCTCGGTCGGTTCCAAGGTGCAGATCGAGAACGAACAGGGCGAGAAGATCGATCTTGAGATTTCGAGCGTCGGCGGCGTCTCCCCCGACTCGCCGCTCGGCGACGCGCTCCTGGGCGGTAAAGTCGGCCACACGGTGACGGTGAAGGCGCCACGCGGCGACTGGCAAGCCCGGATCGTGTCGGTCGGTCGCTAGAACGCACACGCGCTAGCCACCGCGGACATCACGCCCGCAGACCTGCCCAGAGCCGGCTCGCCGGATCGACCGAGACGAACATCGCCGCAGCGACGACGATTACCGGGGGCAGCGCTTGCCGGTCCACGAACGTGGACTACAGGCTGGACACAGCCTCGGCCCGCTCGTTCCTCGCGAACTAGGTGACGCTTCGGTACGCCATCTGCTCAGGCGGCCGTCCTTCGTGGCGGCCGCTTGGGCTAGACATGTGCGGTTTCGCGCTCGCGCTTCTTGCCTGACGCGAGCCGGGCGCGCTTCGACGCCGACAGCTCGACCTTCCGGAGGCGGATGCTCTCCGGCGTCACCTCGATGGCCTCGTCCGCACGCATGAACTCGAGCGCTTGCTCGAGCGAGAGCGGCCTCGGCGGGATGAGCCGCACGAGCTCGTCCGCGGTCGAGGAGCGCATGTTCGTCAGCTTCTTCTCCTTGGTGGCGTTCACGTCGAGGTCCTCGCCGCGCGAGTTCTCTCCGACCACCCTGCCTTCGTAGACCTCGGCTCGTGGCGCGACGAAGAGCGAGCCTCGCTCCTGGAGGCCCGAGATCGCGAAGGCCGTCACAAGACCCCGCCGGTCGGCGACAAGGCTGCCGGTCGGACGCGTGCCGATCTCGCCGTGCCAGGGCTCCCACGTCTCGAAGACGTGGTGCATGATCCCCGTCCCGCGCGTCTCGGTCAGAAACTCGGTGCGGAAGCCGATCAGGCCTCGCGCCGCAACCAGGTACTCCATGCGCGCCCAGCCGGTGCCGTGGTTGACCATGTGCTGCAGCCGCCCTTTCCGGAGGGCGAGGAGCTGCGTGACGACGCCGATGTACTCCTCCGGCACGTCGATTGCCACCCGCTCGACCGGCTCGTGCCGGCGGCCGTCGATCTCCTTCGTCAGCACCTCGGGCTTGCCGACGGTCAGCTCGAAGCCCTCGCGGCGCATGATCTCGACGAGGACCGCGAGGGCCAGCTCACCCCGGCCCTGCACCTCCCACGTGTCCGCGCGTGCAGTTGGATTGACCCGGAGCGAAACGTTGCCCACGAGCTCCTGCTCGAGCCGCTTCTGCAGGAGGCTCGCGGTCAGCTTGTCACCCTCCCTGCCGGCAAGCGGGGACGTGTTGATCCCGAGCGTGATCGAGAGGGACGGCTCGTCAACCGCGGTGACCGGTAGCGGTCGGGGGTCGTCCGGGTCGGCGATGGTCTCGCCGATCGTGACCTCGGCAAGCCCGGCGAGCGCCACGATCTCCCCCGGTCCAGCTTCCTCCGCGTGAACGCGGTCGAGCGCCTCCGTGACGAAGAGCTCGGTGATGTGGTGATTCTGGATCGTTCCGTCCGCCCGGCACCAGGCGACCTGCTCGCCACGACGGAGCGTTCCGTGCAGGACGCGGCAGAGCGCAAGACGGCCGACATAGGGCGAGGCGTCCAGGTTGGTGACGAGTGCCTGCAGTGGGTGGTGCGGATCGTAGGAGGGGGCCGGAACGGTCTCGAGGAGCGCGTCGAAGAGAGGGCCGAGGCTCGGCTCGAGCGCGTCGGGCGAGAGCCCCGCGTAGCCGGCCTTCGCGTTGCAGTAGACGATCGGAAACTCGATCTGAGACTCCGCTGCGTCGAGGTCGAGGAAGAGTTCATAGACCTCGTCCACAACCTCCTGCGGGCGGGCGTCCGGCCGGTCGACCTTGTTGACGACGAGGA
>DATHAG010000193.1:0-3951 GCA_035296825.1 Gaiellaceae bacterium
CCCTGCTTGCAGATCCGCGAGCTCGACCCGCCAAGTCTCGAAGAACGTCCTCCACGACTCGAAAACCCAGGGCCCGCTCCCCGCACCGTGAACGAGGACGAGGGTTGCGGCTTTTGCCCTGGACGTGGCCCGCTCCGACTAGAAGCGGAGCAGGGCGCCGATGCCGTCGACCGGTGCGAGATCCTGGACGTGCTGCACGACCCAGACGGCTCCCCCGTGGACGAGCGTCTGGTGGACGAGCAGATCGAGTCCGTTCTCCCGCTCGTCGAGCGAGGTGCCGTCGAGCGGGCACTTCCCCGCGGTCGCTGCGAGACGACCGCAGGCGGGGCAGCGCCGCGCGGGCCGGTCCGTCCCGTCCTGAACCAGGAGAAGCTCCACCCTTCCGTCGGAGGCAGCTTCGAGCGTTTCCTCCCACCCCGATGAGGCACGTCCGCCCCGGCCGGCCTCCTCGCGCCAGCGCTCGACGGTCTCCCGTTCCTTGTCGATCCGCCAGCGTTCCAACACGGGTGTCGCAAGCTCCAGAAGCTCGGACGGGCCTGCATGAGCCTCAGCGTGGGTGTGCCCGACGAGGGCGTTGCGCGCCTCCGAGGAGAGAAGCTCTTCGAATTCGGCCCAGATCTCGTGCGTGGCAACGACCACGACGCGAGGACCGTGCAGGCGACGAACCAGCGAGTCCAGACGTTCAGCGACGGTGCGAAGGTGCTCCATCGCATGCATGTCCACGTGTCGCTGCATGCGGGATTGCGAGAGGCCACCCTGATCGTGGCGGCGTAGTTGCTCCTCGAAGAGGTTGTCCACCTCCTCGAGCCTCCCGGCGCTGAGACGGAAGAAGTGTCCCTGCTCCCGGCTCACCACCACCACGACGGCTCCCTCGCCGCGCCCGACGAGGGGCACCAGGGGTGCCAAGTACAGCTGTCGGTCGACCTTGATCTCGTCGTCGACGGGCTCGGTCAGGGGAAGGGGTCGCCACACGTTGTCAAGCCCGTCGACAAAAACTGCGAGCCCGTGAGCGCCGTCGCGCTCGAACTCGTCCACGACATAGGTCCGGATCCGGTCGAAATCGGCCTGAAGAGCCTGCCTCTGGTCGTGCGACAGATCGCGGCGATGTGCACCGTCCGACTTGGAGCCCGCATCGAGCAGCGAGTTCAAGCGGGTATGCGCATCGGCTGGTGTCGGAACCACGCTCGGGTCGAGGTTCAGATAAACGCTGATCGCGCAACCCTTCTCGGCCTCGAACGCGGCGAGGTCTCGGAGGTCATCCCAGGAGATCGTGCGTGCCATGATCCCTCGCTACGATTGCCGCGGACGTTGAAAAGACAGCGAGACGGGAAGCTTCAGCCGAGCTATCTCGTTTAACGTCACGAGGGGCTGAAAAGCTCCGTGGTCATCGGCAGAGAGGAAAGAGTGAGCGACAAGAGCGTTCGTGAAGTGATCATAATCGGCGGCGGGCCAGCCGGATATACCGCTGCGCTCTACAGCGCCCGGGCCAACCTGAATCCGCTTCTGATCGAGGGTTTCTCGTGGGGCGGGCAGCTCATGATCACGAGCGACGTCGAAAACTATCCAGGCTACGCAGAAGGTGTGCTTGGCCCGGCGATGATGCAGGACTTCCGAACGCAAGCGGGTCGCTTCGGCACCGAGTTCGTCAACGACGACGTGACGAAGGTCGACTTCTCGGAACAGCCGTTCCGCGTCTGGGTCGGCGACGACGAGTACCGCGCCGAGACGGTGATCATCGCCACCGGCGCCGTCGCGCGCCAGCTCGGGCTCGAGTCGGAACGGAAGCTCCAAGGCGCGGGAGTCTCCTACTGCGCGGTGTGCGACGCAGCGTTCTTCAAGGAGAAGAACGTGGTGGTCGTCGGGGGCGGCGATTCCGCGATGGAGGAAGCTGTCTTCCTGGCGAAGTTCGCAGACAAAGTCACGGTCGTGCACCGTCGCGAGGGATTCCGCGCATCGCCGATCATGGTCGACCGCGCGCGTGCAAACGAGAAGGTCGAGTTCGTCCTCGACTCTATGCTCGAGGAAATTCGCGATACGGACGCTGGCCGAGTCACGAGCGTGTCCATACGCAACCTGAAGACGAACGAAGTGATCGAGGTTCCGGCCGACGGCGTCTTCGTCGCAATCGGGCACGATCCCTCGACGAAGCTCTTCGAGGGCCAGATCGACATGGACGACGCCGGCTACATCCTGACGAAGGGGAAAACGACCGAGACCAGCGTCACCGGCGTTTTCGCAGCGGGCGACGTGCAGGATCACGTCTACCGCCAGGCGGTTACCGCGGCCGGGTCAGGTTGTCAGGCGGCCCTCGACGCGGAGCGTTACTTGGCCGCGACCCACCAAGGTGCACCCGAGGAGCCACTCGTCGAGGCCGAGGTCCTCGCAACCCCCACGAACTGGTAGCGGGTTGCGGCGCGAGCCGACACACTCTCGATCCATCCGTGCGCCACACGTGCGCTCTTCCTCATTAAGCTCGAAAGTGGGTGGTGGGTTGGGGTGCCCCAAACAGCGCACCGGTGGAGCCGACGGCGCGAGTCGACCGTCTTCGCCGGGCTGACGGCCTCTGGATAGCATCGCGCAGGTGCCGTACTTCATCTGCCCCCAATGTCGCCGCCGTTCCGTCGACCACGATCGACGTGAGGGGCTGACGGACCGCGCTGTGGGATGTCCCCACTGTGGCTTCGGGTTCCTCTACGAGCTCCTCGACGACTATTACCCAGCTCCCGGCACGGGTTTCGTCGTTTGCGACCGGGACTGCCGAGTGATCGCGACCGGCCAGGGCGTTTTCGAGCTGACCGGCTTCCGGGAGCAGGACGTGCTCGGCCAAGACGTAATGGAGGTCTTCGGGCTGAACGGAGGCGACCAGAACCCCGCGCACGTGGCGGTGGAGTGGGGTGTGCGACAGCTCGACAAGCGCGTCTCCCTGACGACACGGTCGGGCGTCACGAAGCCCGTTCGCGTCGACTTCTTCCCGGCCTACGACGAGGACGGAGGGCTCCTCGTCGCGCTGACTCCCGACTAGATCGGTCCGCGCCACCCGGCCCGACGTGAGCCGGCCCTACACCGCTCTTCCTCTAGGCGGCCAGATCGGGCTCGTCTCCGCCGACCAGGCCCAAGGCGATTGGTTTTTCACGGTCTTCGCGCGCGGCAAAGAGCTGTGCGTCGACCCAGGCCTGGAGCTTCTCGACAGATCTGATGGCCACGGCCAGGTCGGTGACCTCGGTTCGAAGGCCGGGGACCTCCGCGGCCGAGAAGACGCCCAGCCGCTCGAGCTGAGCCGACGTCTCCGGGCCGAGCGCCCGCCGCGCTTCGCGCTCGATCGACGCCTGACGAAGGCGGTCCCGCGACCGCTCGAGCTGCGCCGCAAGTCCAGCGTGCTTGGCGGCGAGGACGTCGAGGTAGACGGCGAGATCAACCGTTCGCATCCAGGCTCACGCTAGGTTGGATCACCGCACGAATGGCGCACGGCCCGCATTGGAAGAGGGCCGGGACCGTGTCGGATCAGCTCTAGACCCGGCTGGAGGGGCAGAGGTCGTTGACGACGCACCGTTCGCACCGCGGGCGCCGCGCAAGGCAGACCCGACGCCCGTGCCAGATGAGGAGATGCGGAAATCGCGCCCAGTCCTCGCGTGGAACAAGGCGCCGCAGGTCACGCTCGATCTTGACTGGATCCTCGTGCCGCGTGAAGCCGAGCCGTTGTGAGAGCCGTCGAACGTGCGTATCCACGACGACCCCTTGCGTCGCTCCACGCTCCGAGGCAACGACATTCGCCGTCTTCCTCCCCACGCCCGGCAGCCGCACGAGCTCGTCGATTCGGAGCGGGACCTCGCCGTCGAACTCCTCGAGCAGCATCGCCATCGCAGCTCTCAGATTTCGGGCCTTTTGCCTGAACGTGCCTGTTGGCTTCAGGTCCTGCTCGAGCTCCTCGAGCGGAACGGCGAGGTAGTCCTC
>DATHAG010000194.1:0-5836 GCA_035296825.1 Gaiellaceae bacterium
GCGCCCAGCGCCTCACGACCCGCCTCGGCAAGCTTCTGCGCATCAACGTCAACCGGGCCGGCGCAACGGCCGTGATCGTCGCGCTCGGGTTCCGCAACCCCTGGCGCTTCTCGGTCGATCCGAGCACGGGTCTCTTCTACCTCGCCGATGTCGGACAGGGCGACTGGGAGGAGATCGACATCTTCAGGCCGACTGCCCGGGGGCTCGAGAATTACGGCTGGCGGGTCTACGAGGGAAATCGGCACGTCTACGACAACTCGAGGGGGCTTCGCCGTCCAAGTGCCCTCAAGTGGCCGCTCCACGAGTACAGCCACGGCGCCGGCCGTTGCTCGGTCACGGGGGGGTTCGTGGGCCGCGGCAGCAATGTCCCGTCCGGCGCCAGGGGCCGGTACTTCTTCGGTGACTACTGCACTGGAGACGTCTGGAGCTTCCGCTGGGCCCGCGGGCACAAGAGCGGTTTCCGCCGCGAGCCCTTCACGGTTCCCGGGAATATGTCCTCGTTCGGCCTTGGCCCGAGCGGGGCGATTTACCTCCTCTCGCACCGCGGCGGCTCCGTCTTCCGCCTCGCAGCACAGTAGGAACCGGTCGCTCCCGCGGGGCGTAGATACGGTGGATTCCATGCGCCCTGCCCTGTTTCTCATGCTGTCCGCGCTCGCACTCATCCCGGCTTGCGCCGGGCCCGGCGACCCTGAGCCTCGGGCAGTGACGGGCTCGGGAGCTACGGTCGAAACGGGGTCTTCGCCCACCGGGGGAATACGCCTCGTTGCCGTTGCGCGCGGGCTCGACAGTCCCGTTCACGTGGCCGCTGCCCCCGGCGAGCCGGACCGGCTGTATGTCGTCGAGCAAGCAGGTCGCATCCGGATCGTGGAAGGCGGGCGGGTCGGGACGAAGCCGTTCCTCGACCTGACGAGCGAGGTCGTGAGCGGTGGCGAGCAAGGTCTCCTGTCCGTTGCGTTCCATCCGGACTACAGCGAGAACGGGTTGCTCTACGTCGACTACACCGACCTGGGCGGTGACACACGGGTCGTGGAGTACCGGGCGCTCGATGACCGGACCGCCGTCGATCCGGCGAGCCGGCGCGTCCTGCTCGCCATCGACCAGCCGTACTCGAACCACAACGGCGGTCAGCTGGCCTTCGGCCCCGATGGACGGCTTTGGGTGGGCATGGGAGACGGGGGGTCGGCAGGCGATCCGGAGAATCGGGCCCAGAACCTCTCGAGCCCGCTTGGCAAGCTGTTGACGTTGGACGTGTCCGAGAGCAGCCCGACGCCCGAGGTCGCCGCGTACGGGCTCCGGAACCCCTGGCGGTTCTCGTTCGACCGGAAAAATGAAAACCTCTGGATCGGCGATGTCGGCCAGGGGGAATTCGAGGAAATCGACCGCCTCCCGCGGGCCGAGGTCGGAAACCTCGTCAATTTCGGCTGGGACGTGTTCGAAGGCGACGCTGCGTACGAGGAGAAGGAGCCAAACCCGGAAGGCAGGCTGGTGGGCCCGGTCGCAGTCTACGACCACGGCGAGGGGTGCTCTGTGACCGGCGGCTTCGTCTACCGGGGCGACGAGGTAACCGCACTGGAGGGCCGGTACGTCTACGGCGACTACTGCAGCGGCGCGGTCTGGAGCATTGCCGCCGACGGTGCGCGGGAGACCGTCCGTCGAGAGTCCATCGAAGTCGACGGGCTGACGTCCTTCGGCGAAGACGGCCGGGGCGAGCTCTACGTTGCTTCGTCCTCAGGAACGGTCTTCCGGATCGCCCCATCGTAGGATTCGCTTCCCGGGCAGTATCAGTTCCTCGACACAGCCTGTGTTTGTCACCCAACACGGTCCCCGAGTCCGCAACCCGGCGCCAAGGCACTATCGACCGAGTAGCCGAGACCCAACGGGTTTAGGCTTGGGCCCATGGAGCCGAGCGAGTTCAGGCGCGCACGCAACGCTGTCTGGGAGGCGATGGCGCCAGGCTGGGAAAAGCGGCACGGCTGGTTCGAGAGTGGAGATGGCATGGAACTTCCGGCCGTCTCGCTCGTCGCCGCGGCCGCACGGCGGTAGCATCGCCCGCTCGTCCCCTACCAGCCGCGGGTGGGGCAAAGCTCAAGGGGCTCCCATTCCCTTGGCCTACCAGTTCGTTGATTGCAGGTGGGAGCTCGGAAATCCCGACGTGGGCCGCGAGCTCTGGCTCGCCGGCCACATACCGGGTGCCAGCTTCCTCGACGTCGAGCGGGAGCTTTCGAGCCCTCCGTCCGGTGTCGGCGGCCGTCATCCGCTTCCCAGCTCGGAGCAGTTCGCCGAGGCGGCGGGGCGGGCGGGAATCGGCAAGGACGTCTTCGTGGTCGCATACGACCAGGGCATGAACGGAGGAGCGGCGCGCCTCTGGTGGCTCCTCCGCCACTTCGGGCACCCGCAAGTAGCGGTGCTCGCCGGTGGGCTGGCGGCCTGGCGAGGGCCACTGGAGGAGGGCGAGGCCGTCGTCGCTCGCGAGGAGTTCGTCCCCTCGGCGCCGCGGTCGGACACGATCGAGGCGGAGGAGCTCGAGCGGCGGCGCGGCGAGCCCGGCGTCGTGGTCGTCGATGCGCGCGCGCCGGAGCGCTATAGCGGCGAGGTGGAGCCGATCGACCCGGTGGCCGGGCGCATCCCGGGCGCTGTCAACATCCCTTTCGGAGCAGCAACTCCCTTCCCGGCGGAGGTGCTCGAGGCCGAGGAGATCGTCGTCTATTGCGGATCCGGGATCACCGCGTGCGTCGACCTCCTGGCCCTGGCGGCCGCCGGGCGTGCGGACGCCAAGCTCTATGCGGGGTCGTGGAGTGACTGGTCGAGCCGAGGGCTACCCGCCGAGCAGGGCTAGACGACTCAGCACGGGGCCGGTGGGCCTTCGAGTCGGCGCGCCGAGGTGATTCCCGGGGGGACCCCCTGTCACTGGTTCCCCCGCGTCGAGCGTTACCGCTTCGCGGCACGTGGTTCGCGCTCGATTCGTGCCGGTTATGTGCCTCTGCGCTAGGCGCCCGGCAGCCGCACGGATTCGTCTGTCTTGAAGACGCCGAACGGGTTGCCTTCCGTGTCGATGCAATGCGCGAACCACCCGATCTCGGGAATCGGGGTCTTCTCGGTCGTCACCTGCCCGCCCAGCTCGCGCACCTTGTCGGTGGCGGCCTGGACGTCGTCGACGTCGAAATAGACGATGAGGCCGCGCTCCTGGTTCTCCGACGCATACAGACCGGCGGTTGGATTGCCGCCGACCTCCGCCATCGTGTACTGCATCGGGCCCTCCCAGTCGCGGAACTTCCAGCCGAGCAGCGATTCCCAGAACCCGCGCGCTCGCTCGAAGTCCTCCGCCCGGATCTCGAAGTGCGTGATTCCGCCCATATCCCCTCCTAGCCGATCGGAACGTTGACCGTATCCCCGAAGACGTCAGATTCGGGGTCTTGTTGGTAGCGTCGATAGACCGCGAGCGCAACCGCCAGATCCTGGACGGCGAGGCCCGTCGAGTCGAAGATCGTGATCTCCTCGTTCCCGCGGCGCCCTTTCTCTGTACCGAGGAGGACATGGCCCAGCTCGGCGACGTCCTCCCGCCGGATTGCCCCTGCCGCTAGTGCATGACCGACGTCGCCGTTGTGGCTCGCCTGTTCCCACTCGTCGCAAACGATGCGGGCCCGTGCCAGCTCGCCGTCGGTGATCTCGGCCTTGCCGGGGCCATCAGCACCCATCAGGCTGACGTGCTGGCCCTCACGGAGGTCTCCGTCCCGGAACACGGGCTCGTGGCCCGGCGTGACGGTGACGACGACGCCGGCGGAGAGGGCTTCCGCCGGTTCGCTGGCCACCGACGCCGTCTCGCCCAGCTCGGCGGCGGCCGCGGCTGCTTGCTCCGGCCGTGTGTCCCAGAGGAGGACGTTCCTCCCGCGCGCGAGAAACGCCCGCGCGACCGCTCGCCCGTTCACACCGCATCCAATTACGGCAGCAGGGCTCTCGCCCTCGACCGCGAGGGTCTCGGCCGCTAGGACGGCCGCCCCACCAGTCCGGAGCGCGGTGACTGCACCCGCATCGAGGAGCGCCCGCAGCTCACCGGTGGCAGCATCGGAAAGTAACACAACGCCGCCAACGGTCGGGAGCCCTCGCGCAGGGTTTCCGGGAAACGAGGTCACCCATTTGAGGACGGCGTGCCCCGCGCCGGCGGCCGGCATAGCCCGGAAGTCGCCTTCGACTGCCCCCACGTAGACCTTCGACGGCATCGTCCACGAGCCGCGCGCGTGCTCGAGGAAACCCTCACGCACGGCCTCGACGGCGTTGCCCGCGTTGAGGGCCGCGTAGACCTGGTCGCGGGAGAACGCGGGGACTGCCACCGGCACGGGATCATGCCAGGTCGGATCGAGATGGTTGCTCGGTAATTGGCATGCCCGCGGGAGGGGTCAGACCGAGCCAACGTGCGCCATCGCTCGCAGGCAAGGCTAGAAGGCTTGGCAAGGGCGAGGGTGTGCCCTGGCGCCGCGTCTGGGCCGCCATCCGAGGGTGTGGCAATTGTCGACCGGCCATCTACATCTAGGCTCCAAGCGTGAAGGCGACGACTTGCGAGTTGCACCCCGGGCGACCGGGAGCATCGCAAACGGAGGACCTCGTGTACCTCCTGCACGGTGAGAGAGTGGAGACAGGCATCGACTTGCAAGGGCTGATCGCGGTTGCGCCCTGGCTCCAGGAGATTCTGGGGCGCGAGTCGCCCGGGCAGGTCTACCGCGCCGGGACCATTGCTCCCGTGGAAGGCTAGGTCACATGACCGAGACCGTCGAGCGCCGGGTCACACGCACCCCGCAGAGCGAGCGCGCTTCGGTGCCTCGACTCCGGGAGCTCCCTTTTACCTGGATCCTCGGCGCACTCGCGGTGGGAGCTGGAATCGCCGTCCTACTCCTTCGCATCGTCGAGGACGTGCGTGGGAAGCCGCTCTTCGAGGACGAGGCCGTCGCCGGGCTGATTGCGGCCCGGCCCCTCGGCGAGATGCTCCAGACCGTGTGGTGGGAGCGAGGCGGGCCGCCGCTCCACTTCCTCCTCTCGCATGTGGCGCTCGCGTTCGATTCGTCCCCGTTCACGCTCCGGTGGCTCGCAGTCGTCTTCGCCGTCGCGACGATTCCCGTCTGCTGGGATCTGGGCCGCCGCCTGGCCGGGCCGGCAGCGGGCGCGACCGCGGCTCTCGTGGCGGCGGCATCACCGATGCTGGCCGTCTACGGGAGCTTCGGTCGCATGTACTCGCTCTATGCCTTCGCGAGCGCGCTGGCCGCCGACCTCTTCGTCCGGGCCCTGCGGGAGCGAACCTCGCGCACGACGCTCCTAGCCGCTCTCGCCGCCTGGCTCCTGCCGGCGATACACCCGTACGGCGCGATCGCGGTGGCGGCAGAAGCGCTCGTCGGTCTCTGGATCTGGCGCGGAAAGCCCCTGCGGCCCGCTCTGCCCGTCCTGGGGGTAGGACTCGCGCTCGTCCCGTTTCTCTTCGCGGACGTGCGTCTCGCGCAGCGCTTCTCGATTGGGCTCGGGGGGGAGACGAGCATCGCGAGCCCTGGAGACGCACTCGGGCAGGTATGGCGGGCCATCCAGGCCTCCGCAGGCGGGCAGGGCTGGACGCTGGCTGTCGCGGTCGTGCTCGCGTGCGTTGGGCTGGCCGTCCTGACCTGGCAGGGAGAGAGGGCTTTCGTCTCTTATGCGGCAATCACACTGCTCGGGCCACCGGCTCTCCTCCTCCTGTTCCGGACGAGCACCGAGCCCGGCCTTTCGCCGCGCCACCTCATGTTCGTGTTGCCTCTCCTGGCCGCTCTCATCGGGGTCGCAGTCGCACGGGTCGTGCGAGGGCGGAGTGCTCCGGTCG
>DATHAG010000195.1:0-8843 GCA_035296825.1 Gaiellaceae bacterium
GCGCGCCCGCAGCCGCTTCAAGCGCCGCTCGCGCGCCGGTTTCTCCGGGCCGGGAAGCCGACCCTGCTGGCACCGGGGACGGCCGCCTACACGGACTCGCACCTCCTGCTCGAGCCGTTCCTGGCGAAGGGATCCTCAGCCGCCGTCATCCCGATGGGGACACCTGGAGAGGTTCTCGGCACGTTGACCCTGCTCTCGCTCGACCCCGCCCGCCCGCTGGACCAGGAGACCGTGGATGCGGCGATGACGGTCACGTCGCAGGCTGCACTCGCGATCGACAACGCGCGTCTCTCTCAGCAGCAGAAGGATTTCGCCGAGACGATGCAGCGGTCGCTCCTGCCGAGCGACCTGCCGGAGGTGCCCGGGCTCGAGCTCGGGCACGTCTACGACTCCTCCGCTGCGGTCGAGGTCGGCGGCGATGTCTACGACTTCCTGCTCCTCGAGGACGGCCGCCTCGCCGTTGTCCTCGGCGACGTGACGGGCAAGGGAATCGGGGCCGCAGCTGACATGGCCATGGCGAAGTTCACCTTCAGGGCGCTCGCACGAAGCTACCCGGAGCCATCGCATCTGCTGGCAAAGGCGAACGAGGTCGTCTTCGAGGAGATCGAGCTCGGGAAGTTCATCACCATGCTCTACGTGCTGGTCGATCCGTCGAATGGTCGGGCGTCCTGCGCGAGCGCGGGTCATCCGCCACTGCGCCTCGTGCGGCCGGACGGCACCGTGACGGCCGTGGTCGCGCAAGGCATGGCGCTCGGAATCGAGCCGGATCAGGCGTATCCCGAGCAGGAGATGAGCCTCGAGCCCGGCAGCGCCCTTGTCCTTTACACGGACGGGATCATCGAGGCTCGGCGGCGCGGCGAGCTCTTCGGAGAGAACCGGCTCGACGCGCTGCTCGCGCGGCACTCGACTCTGCCGGCGCAGAAGCTGGCCGAGCAGCTCGTGGCCGACACCCGGGCGTTCTCCGGAGGCGACCTGGCGGACGACTGCGCCGTGGTCGTGCTTCGCTTGGCACCCTAGGTCCGCGTGAGCGCCAGTTACCGAGTAACCATCTAGACGAGTGCCGGCGGCATTCGCTCCCGCCACCGAGTCTCGCGTGAGCGGCGCCCGGCTTTCGGTCCTGGTGTTCGTGGCCGGTTGCGGGACGCTCGCGACGGAGATCTCCGCCTCGCGCCTGCTTGCGCCCTACTTCGGTAGTTCGACGATCGTCTGGGCGAACATCATCGGGCTGATCCTCATCTACCTGTCGATCGGCTACTGGCTCGGCGGAAAGCTCGCCGACCGCCGTCCCGACCCCCGGTTGCTCGGCCTCCTGGTCGTGGTCGCCGCAGCCGTGATCGCGGCGACGCCGTTCATCGCCCGCCCGATCCTCGACCTGGCGGTGAAGGGGCTCGACGCCGCCACGGTCGGCGCCGTCGTCGGCTCGTTCTTCGCCGCGCTCGCGCTCTTCGCGATTCCGGTGACGCTCCTCGGGGCGGTTTCGCCGTTCGCGATCAGGCTCTCGATCTCCGACATCGAGCAGGCGGGGACGGTCGCCGGGCGTCTCTACGCCCTATCTACGGTGGGGAGCATCGTCGGCACGTTCCTCTCCGCTCTCGTCACGATCCCGCTCCTCGGCACGCAGCGCACGATGCTCGGCGCCGCGGCGCTGCTCGTGCTCGGTGCGGCATTGCTCCTCGGGCGCCGGTGGCAGGTCATGACCCTCGTCTTCCTGGCACTCCTCCTGATTCCGGCCGGCGTCATCAAGGCGACGCCGGGGCTGCTCTACGAGACCGAGTCTCGCTACCAGTACGTCCAGGTGGTGGAGCGCGATGACAGGTCGCGGGTGCTGAAGCTGAACGAGGGCGTGGCCGTGCACTCGCTCTGGCACCCGGACTCCGTCCTCACCGGCGGGGAATGGGACATGTTCCTCATGGTGCCGCCGCTCCTCGACCGGCCGGTGCGACGCATGTGCGTGATTGGGAATGCGGGCGGCACGATCGCGCGTGCATACGGTCAGCTTTATCCGGACGTCGAGATTGACGGGGTCGAGATCGATCCGGAGGTCACCGAGGCCGGGCGGCGCTTCATGGGTCTCGACGAGAACCCGCGGCTACATGTCGTGACGGCCGACGGGCGCCCCTTCCTGCAGACGACGGACGAGCGCTATGACCTGATCGTCGTCGACGCCTACCGCCAGCCCTATATTCCGTTCTACCTCGCCACGCGTGAGTTTTTCCGGCTTGCCCGGGAACGGCTCGAGCCCGGCGGCATCCTCGCCCTGAATGTCGCCCAGGTACCCGGGGACAACCGCCTCTCCGAAGCGATCGGGAGCACGCTTCTGGCCGAGTTCCCGCAGGGCTGGGCCTGGAAGCCGCTCCGCTTCAACGAGCTCATGCTGGGCTTCGACCGGCCCGTCGGGCGCCAGGAGTTCCTCGATCGTGCCGGGCGCGTCGACTCGCGCATCGCGTCGCTCGTGCCCCTGCTCGAGCGGCAGCTCCGTTCAGTGCGCGCCGAGGGGAGCCCGTTGACAGACGACAAGGCGCCGGTGGAATGGCTGACCGACCGGATGATCGTGGACTACATCGCCGAGGGCGGCGGGGACATCGACGAGGATCTCCTGCCGACGGCGCCGTGAGACTGCGCGCCGAGGACGGGCGGTTCCTCCGGATCGCGCACCGGGGAGCCGCCGCACTCGCAGCCGAGAACTCCCTCGCCGCGATCGAGGCGGGGCTCGCGGCCGACGTCGACCTCGTCGAGTTCGACGTGCTGGAGGTGGAGGGGCGGCTCGTCGTGGCCCACGCACCCGAGCTCGCGGTCGCCGACGCCCCGGCCCTCGACGCTGCGCTCGAGCTCGCGAGGGCCGCTCCGCCCGAGGTCGGACTGGACGTCGACCTGAAATGGCATGGGTTCGAGGCGAGGGTGGTCGAGACGATCCGCCGGCACGGGCTCGTCGAGCGAACGCTGGTGTCATCGTGCTTCGCACCGAGCTTGCGCGAGGTGCGGAAGCTCGAGCCGCGTCTTGCGACGGCGTTCGCTTACCCGTTCGACCGCTACCGGGCGAGCGAACGCCGTGTGGTGCCTGAGGCACTCGTGCGGGCGAGCCTGGCCGGGATGAGGCGAACTCTTCCGGCTCGGATCCAGCGGATGCTGCTCCGAGCCGAGGCCGACGTGGCCACCCTTCACTGGCTCGTCATCTCGCCGCGCCTGGTCGAACGTTGCCACGCGGCCGGAGCCGCGGTCTGGGCCTGGACCGTGAACGACGCGGACATGATCGAATCGGTCGCCGCGGCGGGTGTGGACGGGATCATCAGCGACGATCCGCGTCTCTTCGCAGGCTGAGGCTTGTGGACGTCGCGTCGCATCCGTACCATTTGCGCACCTTGCGCCGCACGTTGCTCTTAGCCGGGATTCTCGCGGCGCTCTTTCCCAGCCCTGCCCGTGCGGACGATCCGCCTCCCAGGATCGCGGTGGGAGTGGTCGCTGCCGGCGTTGACCTGACCGGCATGACCAGGGAAGCGGCGATCACGGCCCTTAAAGCCTCGTTCGCCCGACCGCTTCGCTTCCACTTCCGCACGAGCACCTGGCGGATCACGCCGCGCGAGCTGTGGGCGAAGGCGTTCGTCGGCGAGGCGGTGACCGCGGCCCTTGCGGCTGACCCGGGCACGAAGGTTCCGCTCGTGGTCCAGATCAACCGGTGGAAGATTCGCACCTACGTGGCGATGCTCAACCGCACTCGCTCGCGCGCCCCACGCAACACCCGCCTCTACCTCCGAAACCTGCAGCCGAGATTCACAGAGCCGCGGAAGGGCTGGCGCGTCCGCCAGCTCGTGATGCGGAGCCTGATCGGGCACGCCCTTCGACTCCATAGGCGCGGGCCGATCGAGCTCGTCGTCGAGACGGTGCTGCCCCGAATCACGCCGGCTAGCTACAGCTCGATCATCGTGATCCGCCGCGGCTCCCATACGCTGTCGCTCTACCGGCGCACTACCTTCGTCCGCCGCATGGGCGTCGCCGTCGGCCAGCCGGCTTTTCCGACCCCGATCGGGCGCTTCTCGATAGTGGTCAAAGCCCGAAACCCCTGGTGGTATCCGCCCGACTCCGCCTGGGCCGAGGGGCTCGAGCCGATTCCGCCGGGTCCCGGCAATCCCCTCGGCACGCGGTGGATGGGTCTCTCCGCGCCGGGTGTGGGCATCCACGGCACCCCCGATGCGGCATCGATTGGCTATTCGGCGTCCCACGGGTGCATCCGCATGCGGATCTCGAACGCAGAATGGCTCTTCGAGCGGGTCTCGGTCGGCACTCCGGTGTTCATCGTCCGCGCCTAATCCCGAAGCGAGTGACCGTTCACGCAATGCGAGCGCGCTCCTGGCCCGCGATCACGCTGCGCCAGGAACCACCCTAACCTTGCCAGGGCCATCGGTCTTGGCCGCGGCCGAGTGCTGCCCTGGCTTGGTGCTCGCGACAGGAAGCTAGACAGCATCACCTGAAGGGTCACTAGACTCGATTGCGGGCATGGCCCGCCGCGGCAAACTCATCCTGCAGATGGCCGCCGTCTCGGTGGTCGCCCTCCTGATCGCGCTCTTCGCCTGGCAGCTCGCGACGAAGGAGCAGGCGCGCGGGTTGACGGCCGCCTTGAAGCGGGGCGAGACGCCGCCCGCGCCGGCCTTCACGCTCGACCGCCTCGCGGGTGACGGAGAAGTCTCGCTCGCGTCGCTACGCGGAAAGGCGGTCGTTCTCAACTTCTGGGCTTCCTGGTGCGAGCCGTGCAAGGAGGAGTCGCCGCGACTCGAGTCGGCGTGGCAGCGCTACCGGGATCAGGGGGTGATCTTCGTCGGCATCGACGTCAACGACTTCAGGGGGGACGCGAGGAAGTTCGTCGAGCGCTACGGGCTGACGTATCCAATCCTTCACGACGGACAGGGGTCCACGATCGGCCGTTATGGAGTGACCGGCTTCCCGGAGACGTGGTTCGTGGGGCGCAACGGCAACCTTGTGGGCGCGCGCATCCAGGGCCCGGTGAAGGACTCGGAGTTGAACGAGTACATCCGGCGCGCGCTGGCCGAGTCGTGAGGCGCGCGCTGGTCCTCGTCCTCGTGGCGGCGGCTGTCGTCGTGGTTCCCGCGTACGGAAGCGAGGAGCATCCGACTCTGGCGGACCTCGGGAACGAAGTCATTTGCCCGACCTGTCACACCACGATCGACCAATCGAGCTCCCCGATCGCCCTGCGCATGAAGGCCTTCATCCGAGAACGGATCGCCGCCGGGGACACGAAGAGCGAGATCAAGGACAAGCTCGTCGCACAGTTCGGCGAGGGCGTGCTGGCGGCACCGCCCAAGAGCGGCTTCAACTTGCTCGCCTGGCTTCTGCCGCTCGTCGGTGCGGGAGTCGGGGCGGCCGTACTCGCCGTCCTCGCGCGGCGGTGGCGCCACGGAAAGCCCGAGTCTCCGGAGCCCGGGCCGTCCTCGAACGGAAGGGCCGCGATCACTCCGGATCTCGACCGGCGGGTCGACGAAGAACTCGCCCGGTTCGACGCCTAGGAACGGCTGGTGGAAGGAAAGCTTTTGCCCGTCTTCCTGGCCGGAATGGTCTCGTTCGTGACGCCCTGCGTTCTGCCCCTCGTCCCGGGCTACCTCTCGGTCGTGTCTGGGACGCAGCCCGGCGTCGGCGGGCGGCGCGTGGTCACGGCGAGCCTCCCGTTCGTGCTCGGCTTCACGCTTGTCTTCGTCGCGCTCGGTGCCGCGGTCGGTGCTGTTGGCGGACTCACCCAAACGAGCAAGCAGGTGGCCGGGATCGTGCTCGTCGTCTTCGGCTTCGCCTTTCTCGGGCTGCTGCCCTTCCCGTTCCTGGAGAGGCTGGTAGCGCCGGAGCTCGTCCAGGGAGCGAGTCGTCGCGGCTCCCGCGTCTTGCTTGGAGGGGCGTTTGCGGTCTGCGCGGCCCCATGCGTGGGGCCGTTTCTCGCTTCCGCGCTCGCGCTCGCCGGCTCGCGGGGTACGGTCGTTCAGGGCTCGCTTCTCCTGCTCGTGTATTCGCTCGGCCTCGCAGTGCCGTTCGTCGCAGTCGGAGCGGGTCTCACCTGGGCCACCCAGGCCTCGCGGTGGCTCCGTGACCGCTACCGGATCCTCCAGGCAGTCGGGGGGACGATACTGGTCGCCTTCGGCCTTCTTCTCTTCTTCGGGCGGGACTGGTGGCTGAACGCCGGGCTGAGTCGGTTGCTCGACTTGCTCGGAGGCTAGGCAGGGGCCTTGAAGAGCACGATCTCCCGCCCGATGCCGTGGAAGCCGAGTCGTTTGTAGAGCTCGACCGGTCCTTCGTCCTCGTCGACAAGGAGGAACACGAGGTCGTGCCCGGAGTCCAGCGCCGCGCGGCCAGCGGTCGCAACCACCGCTCCCGCCAGCCCTCTGCCGCGCCGCGCCCGGAGCGTGCACACCGACTCGATCTGGGCTGTCTGCCCGTCCGAGTAGAGCTCACACCAACTCGTCGCGTTCCCCGCGTCCAGCGTCGCGAACGAGCGCATGCTCACCGCCTGCTCGGTGAGGGCGGAGATCGCGAGGATCTGCTCGACTTTGTCGTCGCCCGCCGTCGGATCCTCGCCGAGCAGGAACTCTCGCTCCGAAGCCTTGATCGAGGCTCGCTCCACTTCGACGACCTCATGAGTACGCCCGGGCGGGCGAAGCTTGCGGAGTGCCATTACGAGGTTGCGGTGCATGCGCCACCCGAGCTCTCGAAATTGGGGCGCCAGCCGTGCAGCTGTCTGCTCACCGTGGATGACGATCTTCCGGTGCGCGACTCCATCCGCATGGAGGCGATCTGCGGCTGCCGCGAGACGAGCGGCGCTCGCGTCGGAGGGAAGCTCCTCCACGCGGATGAAGTTCAAGTCCCAGATCAGCGGGAGGTCGGGCCGCTGAAAAGCGACGCCGAGTGCGAACGCGTTGCGCTCGGTGACGGTCCGATCCTGGATCCCGCGGATGAAGGCCAGCGCCCGCCCAAGTTCCTCGCCGCCTGTGAGCGCGGGCGCGATGCGAAGCTCGGGCAAGGTCGGAAACGATACGAGGGCAAGATCGAGCGTGTGCAGTAGCCCGCCAACATCGAGGCCTTCGTGGCTCGGCGCGTACCGCGTCAGCCTTCGGCGGGCCTTCTCAAGCTGTCTTCTGCTTCCGACCTCGTTCTGCCGCTCTGCCTGCAGCCAGGCGACGACGGTGTGGACGAGGCCCTGGTAGAAGTCACGCTCGCCGGCCTCGGCCCGGCGCCAGACCGCCTCGAAGGCCTCGTGCGCCTCGAAGAACTCGCCGCGTTCCGCCAGCTCGAGGCCGCGCTCGTAGTCGTCCCCGGCCACCGGCCCGAAACTAGCAGAGCCCCAGCGGTGGTAGGCTCCGCGCGTGGCGACGATCCTGCTGGCGGGGGTCGATGTCTTCTTTCGCGGGAAGCTCGATGCGCTGCTGGGCTCCGGTCACAAGATCATCACGACCGAGAACGTCGATCCCCCCGATCTCGTGATCGTCGACATTGCGCGAGTCGACCCGGAGGAAGTCGCCGAGACCTTCCCGGACATCCCCATTCTCGGGTACACGAATCACACGGACACGGCGGGTCTGCGGGCCGGTCAGACCGCAGGGTTCGATCGGGTCGTCGTGCGCTCGGCTCTCGCGGAGCGCGCGCCGCAGCTCGTCCAGGAGCTCGTTCCATAAGTGAGAGACCTGATGCAGAAGTTCCGCCGGCCGGCTCACGCCACGGCGGGCTCGTGCGTCTGGCCGGGAGGGGAGACGGGCGGCCCTAAGGGCCGCCCGTAGTGATGACCGGACAGACGGTGACTGCGGCGCCCACGTCCGCCCTAATGTCTTGACTATCGTCACCGTTCCGGCTTCGTCCACTCCCTCGGTAGAGGGAACTGGGCGACTGGCACGGGTCCCGGAACGGGCTGTTTAGACTCAGGCCATGACGTACATCATCGGCGAGCCCTGCATCGATATCAAAGACCTCTCGTGTGTCGACGTTTGCCCGGTCGACTGCATTCACCAGGCGGACCGCATGCTCGTCATCGATCCTGAAGAGTGCATCGATTGCGGCGCCTGTGAGCCCGAGTGCCCCGTCGAGGCGATCTTCCCCGAGGATGCGCTGCCGGAGAAGTGGGAGCCCTTCGTCAAGATCAACTACGCCTACGGGGACGGGATGGACGTCATCAACGAGCTCGTTGACCAGTACGCGACCGAGCACAACGTTCAGAACCCGCCCCTCGACTGACCTTCCTAGGCGGGAGTAAGCCGGAGCTCGCGCGGAATGTGGTGCTCGAGGACGAGTGCGCCGACGCCCGCGACGAGACAGACGGCCGCTGCGCCGGGCCAGAGGGCGAGCGGGGCATGGTCGAGGACGAAACCCCCGACCGACGGGCCGACGATGAAGCCGATGTCCCAGGAGATGGCCGAGAGGGCCATGTAGCGGCCCCGTAGCCGTGGCGGCGCCAGGTCCGCGACCAGCGCTCCCTGGGTCGGGCCCTGGAAGCACTCTCCGAGCCCGAAGATGACGACCGCGAGAGCGAACGCCGCAGCCGCGGAGGTTGCCTCGAGCCAGGTCCCGCCGGCCAGGACGATCAGCCAAGCCGAGGCCCAGAGGCCGGTCATGAACGCGAGCGCTTTCATTCTGCGCCGCCCTTCCAGGAGCTTGGCGACGGGTAGCTGAGTCAGCACGATCACGAGCGTGTTAACGAAGAAGAGGAACCCGATCGCCCGCTCGCTCACCCCGGCCTCCTCGTGCGCGAAGGCTGGTAGCAGCTCGAACTGCGCGTAGCCCGCGGCGACGAAGAGCACGTTCAGAACGACGAGCCCTACGAAGGCCCGGTGTCGGAGGACATCTCGGTAGCGCCCGCGGAC
>DATHAG010000196.1:0-3707 GCA_035296825.1 Gaiellaceae bacterium
TCCCCGGACCGATGTACGCCCCGAACTCGGGATCCTCGTGCTCCACGAGCATGTCGCGAGCGCGGAAATGCTCGTCCTCGAAGATGTCCGCGATTGTGTAGATCGGGCCGCAGATGACACCGGCGTCGTTCAGGATGCGGTCGATCTCGTCTGCGTCGAGCGTCGCCGCCCACTCG
This sequence comes from Gaiellaceae bacterium, assembly GCA_035296825.1. Taxonomy (GTDB): domain Bacteria; phylum Actinomycetota; class Thermoleophilia; order Gaiellales; family Gaiellaceae; genus DASQGA01. Next base: position 177 of record DATHAG010000196.1, read on the forward strand.
GCGACGATTGCCTCGATCTCCTCCTGGTACTCCCCCCGGGCGAGATGCGTGGAGAAGCGCTCGTCCTCGGCCAGCTCCGGCTGGCCCATGGCGGCGCAGAGCCGTCCGAAGACGTTGTCGGCATTCGCCGCGATCACCGTCCACTTTCCGTCGCGCGAGCGGAAGATGTTGGACGGTGCGACGCCCGTGAGCCCCGTCCCGCCCGGCCCGCGCACGATCCCAAGCCGGTCGTACTCGGGCACGGTGCTCTCGAGGAGCGCGAAGCACGACTCGAGCAGCGAGACGTCGACGACTTGGCCACGGCCGGCACCGAGCGCGTCTCGCCGGTACAGGGCGGCGAGGATGCCCTGCACGGCGAACATCCCGGCCAGAGAGTCGCCGAGCGAGAGGTGCACGCGGGGAGGCGGCTCGCCGGGAAAGCCGTTCAGGTGCCGGATGCCGCCCATGGCCTCCGCAACCGAGGCGAAGCCTGCCCGCCGGGCGTAGGGGCCCGTCTGCCCGTAGCCGGACACCCGGCAGAGGACGAGCGCTGGATTCGCATCCTGTAGCTGCTCCCAGCCCAGGTTCCACTTCTCGAGCGTGCCCGGCCGGAAGTTCTCGACCAGCACGTCGCACTCCTTGGCGAGCTCGAGCAGGAGCTCCTGCCCCTTCTCGGTGCGCAGGTTGAGGGTCACGCACTTCTTGTTGCGGGACTGGACTCCCCACCAGAGCGAGCGGCCCTTGTATCGAGCCTTGCCCCACTCGCGTAGCGGGTCCGGCTTGCCCGGCGGCTCGACCTTGATGATCTCGGCACCCATGTCGCCGAGGAGGCGGCCGGTGAACGGCCCCGCGAGGAGCATCCCGAGCTCCAGCACCCGGACACCCGCGAGCGGGCCCGGTCCGTCCACCTCGCGGGCCGCCCTCCCCGCCGGCTTGGAGGAGGCCTTGGTCACGCCGCACCCCTCCCGTCGGCGGATTGCAGCTGCATGAGGAGGAAGTCTCGTGCCTCGAGCACGTGCTCCTTCATGATCAGTTCCGCCCGCTCCGCGTCGCCGACCCGCATGGCACGTGTCAGCTGGCGGTGGTAGTGCTGTGAGATGAGCTTCTGCTCGGGTGAGTACCAGTAGAAGGACTTGTAGACGAGCGGAATCTCGATCACCTTCCGGACGAGTCCGTGGAGCCGGACGCTATCGGCTGCATCCAGGATGACGTTGTGGAAGAAGAGGTTCTCCTTGACGAGATCGAGGAGGTCGTCTGCGGGCCGGAGGCGGTCGAATCTGTCGCAGCTCTCCTCCAGGCGGGCGACGTCCCCGGCGGAGATGCGGCTCGCCGCCCGGCGAGCTGCGTATCCCTCCAGGAGAGCCCGGAGCTGATACGTGTCGTCGAGGTCGTCGACGGCATATGTGCGGACGGTGGCGCCGCGCCTGGGAATCGACTCGACGAGCCCTTCGCTCTGAAGAATCAGCAGCGCCTCTCGAACCGGCGTCCGGCTCATCCCGAGCTCGCGTGCGAGCTCTTCTTCCTTCAGCCGCAGCCCGGGCGCGAGACGCCCGTCGACGATCGCGGCGCGAATGACCTCGCACGCTCCTTCGCTCGCACTGCGCGAGATCGGAGCGTGTCCTTCGACGAGGATGTTGCCCACCGAGGCGAGGATACAATATGCAAGATTTGAGATCGCCTCGTCTCGGAAGAGCTGATAACGCCGGCCGCTCAGCGCCAGGCGAGAGCGGCCGCCCCGACCGGCAGGATGTAGACCGGCTCCCCCCGCTCGGGGCCGAGTATCCGGATCTCCACCCCCGTTGAGAGTGCCAGCCAATCCCCGTCCGGCGACCAGCCGAAGCCGTGCTGGGTCGTTGGCTCGATGACGACCTCGGCACGCTCCAGGTCGACGAGGACCATCTGCTTGCCGGCCCCCCGATACGCCACGGCGACCTCCCGGCCCGTCGGGTCGAACTCCACGCGCTCGCCGAGGCGACCCGTTCCGGCGGGCAAGGTGAGCTCTGGCAGCAGGATCGCCTGCTGAAGCTTTTCGCCGCGCCAGAGCTGGAGCAAGCGTCGAGGCCGGCGGCCGCTCTCGAAGCGGACAGTGACGACCGCCAGGAGACCGTCGGGGCTGATGTCGTACCCGACGAGGTCGACGGGTCCATCGCTGTCGGCCGGGAACGCCCGGGTGAGCTCCTCCTCGTCGAGTGCGACGTCGCCGTCTCGGAGAAGCGTCGCCGTGAAGTCGAGCGCCGGCCTCGTCAACACCGAGCCATCGGGGACGATCTTCGGCCGGCAGCCCTCGACGCGGCGACGGGCTCCTGACTCGACGGCGAGTATGACGGTGTCGCGCGCCGTTGTGCACCACGCGAGGTGCCCGCCGCCCTTCGACCACGAGGGATCGCCCCGCACGACTCCCAGCTCTCGCACCAGCTCAGGATGTTCGCCCAGCCTGAGGAGGCTGACCCGGCTCCCCTGGAAGCCGAGGGCCACCGCAAGCGAGACCGCGGCGAGGTCGCCCCGGGGCGGGACCCAGAGCCCGCACCGTGCAGCCGGCCCAGCCGGGCCGACGGTCAGGGTCTTTAGGCTGAGGACGCGCGTCCTGCAGTTCGTCTGACTTGCGAAGACGAGCGTGCCCGGCAGCTCGCCCGGCTGCGGAAGCGCGTCTCCGCGGAGCCGGATGTGGCCATCGGCCCGGGCGGAGGCGGATGAAGCATCGTGGCGAACCGTGTCCCAGGCCGCGGCGACGGCGATGAGTGCGACGGCTCCCGGGACGAGCCAGGTGAGGGCTGCCCGGCGAGAGAGCCGGAGACCGCTCACGGGAGCGACGGAGTAGGCATCGTCCGCTTGACAACCGCCCCCGGCAACGTCGCTGCGAGCGCAGCGCCGGCAAGCGCAAGACCCGCGGTGGTGAGCCAGAAGACGCCCCAGCCGGCCCGGTCGGCGAGCGCGCCGAGCGGCGGGGTGCTCACCGCCGCAACCACGAAGACGACGGTCGCCGCGAGCGCGACGGACTGGCCGGCGAGCTCGTGCGGAACCCGCTCGCCGGCGGTCACATACACGAGCGCGTTCCAGCCGAGGGCGCCGAAGGCGAGAAGGACGACGGTGGCGAACAGCAAGGCCGGCCCGGCGTCGAGAGCGAGCGCGAACGCGACGGCGCCGAGAGCCGCGACGCCCCCGGCCTCGACGAGGGTGCGCACGCGCCGGCCGCCGCCTCCGCGGTCGGCGCGGCGTCCCCAGACGATGCGTGCGACCCCGGCGGCGACGTTGACGAGGACGAAAGCCGTCCCTGCAACCAGGGGCGAGAATCCCGCGGCCCGGGCGGCCGGGACCGTGTAAGCCACGACTGCCTGGAGAACCACGATGTAGAGCGCCGCGACGAGAAGCAGCCGCCGCATCCCCGGCGTGCGCCAGAGCCGAGGAAGCGCGAAGGACGAACGCCGGTCCCGCTGCACGGCGACGCCCCCGGCGGCAGCGAAGACGAGGCCGGCGGTCAAGACGAGGAGCGCGCTCCCGATGAGTGCGAGGCGGATCCCGCCAAGAGCGACGAGCGCCGGCAAGAGGAGCGCT
>DATHAG010000197.1:0-3613 GCA_035296825.1 Gaiellaceae bacterium
GATTCCCGTGATCATCTCCGGGGGGCTCGACAGCGCCGAGGCCGCACGGCACGCCTACGAGGCCTCGGGGGCGGATGCGGTGATGATCGCCCGCGGATCCCTGGGCAACCCGTGGATCTTCGAAGAGCTGACCGGCAACAGGGAGGTCCCGCCCGAGGGCAAGGAGATCGTCGCCGAGCTTCTCTGGGTGATGGATCGCGCCGAGGAGCACCTCGGTCCCGAGCGGGCTGCGCGCTACCTGCGCAAGTTCTATCCCTGGTACCTCGAGCGCTTGGATGCCGATAGGGCGACGACCGCGGCGTTCCAGGACACCGCCGATCTGGACGAGGCACGCGTGCTCATCGAGGGCGTCCGCGTCCGGCATGCCGACGCCGCGCTGATCGCATGATCGGGGAGCGCTCCGGCCGAGCAGCGCTGCTCGCATGCGCGGCGTTTGCGGTGCTCTGCCTCGTCGCGGGGGCGTCGCCGGCTGCTGCCAAGAAGGCCAAGGCCAAGACGGTCACAAGGACGTTCAGCCAGTGCCAGAACGTCGCCTTGCCTCTCACGGATCACAGCGTGGCGCAGGTGCACTTCACGGTGCCGAAGCCGCCCGAGCGCGCCAAGCCACCCAACGGCAGGGTGATCGGCGTCACGTCGGCGGCAGTCCGGGTCACGCACGGCTACGCGCAGGACATCTCTATCTTCGCGATCTCCCCCGCGGGCTTCGTGGTTCCCCTGTCGCTTGGCCGGGGCGACAGCACGGACGACTACGGAACCGGCGCAAAGGCCTGCAGCGGCTCCTTGACGATCTTCAGCGATTCCTCCGTCACCCCGATCGCGGATTCCACTCCGCCGTTTGCGGGCAGCTTCAGGCCCGAGGCGCCGATGGCCGGCTTCGTCGGTGCCCCAGCGAGCGGCATCTGGACGCTGCTCTTCTCGGATGACCAGACGCTGGACTCGGGCACGGTGCACGCGGCGTCACTGACGTTCACCTACTCGTACAAGAAGCCATCGAAGAAGAAGGCCTAGAGGCATGGCACTCTCGCCGCGCGTAACGACGTGGCGCGACGCCGGCAGCGACGAGGAGTTCCGCGGGCGCCGCATCCATGTCTTCCGGCGCGGTGGCCGCGCTCCGCTTCTCCTGCTCCTGCACGGCTTTCCATCCAGCTCCTTCGACTGGCGACGGCTGCTCGAGCGTGAGACAGAGCACGCGGTCCTAGCCCCGGACTTCCTCGGCTTCGGGCTCTCGGAGAAGCCTCGGGACCACGACTACACGCTGCACTGGCAGGCCGACATGGCGGAGGAGCTGGTCAGGCGCGAGCACGAGAAGCGCCCGGTCTTCTTCCTCGCCCACGACATGGGCACCTCGGTGGCGAACGAGCTGATGGCCCGCGACCTCGACGGATCCCTCGAGATGGATCTGATCGGGGGATTGCTCCTGAACGGTTCGATGATCCAGGACGCCGCTAGCCCGACGCTCGGGCAGCGCCTCCTCCGCAGCGCGGTCGGCCCGCTCTTCTCTCGCCTCTCGAGCGAGCGGTTCTTTCGCCAGCAGTTCGGCTCGATCTTCTCGCCCGATCATCCGCTGACGGACGCGGAGGCGGAGGACCAGTGGGAGCTGATCCGCGCCGGCGGCGGGCGGACGCTGAATCACAAGACGATCGCCTACATGGAGGAGCGCTTCAAGCATGCCGAGCGCTGGCACGGCGCCCTTCGCGAATGGAAGAAGCCGCTCGCCATTGCCTGGGGGATGCTCGACCCGGTCGCGACGGAGGCCGTTCTGGACGCCCTCACAGCGCTGCGGCCGCACGCTCCCGTCACGCGCTTCGAGGAGCTCGGCCACTATCCGCAGATCGAGGATCCCAGGCGAGTCGTCAACGCGCTGCAAGCCGCTTTGGACGCCTGAGCGAGCCCCTCGACCACGAAACACCGGCGCTATACTGTCGCGCTTCGCCCGGGCCCTCGTGATTTCGATCACGTCGGTGCGGGCTCATTTTTCGCCGTATAGCAGGGGATTTCTACGGCAATAAATCCACTAGGAATGAGAATCGAGGAGAGTTGGCGCGCGAGACACTGATCACCCCAGAGGGACTCACGAAGCTCAAGGAGGAGCTCGAGTTCCTGGAGACCGACAAGCGCCGCGAGGTTGCGGATCGCATCAAGCAGGCGCGGGAATTCGGCGACATCGCCGAGAACTCCGAGTACGACGACGCCAAGAACGAGCAGGCGATGCTCGAGCAGCGGATCGCCTCGCTTCAGGACAGGCTCCGGCGCGCAGCGGTCATCGACAAGAAGCAAATCGACACGGAGACCGTCGGCGTCGGCGTGATCGTCCACGTCAAGGACCAGAAGTCGGGCAAGTCGCAGAAGTTCCAGATCGTCGGCTCGGCCGAGGCCAACCCGATCGAGCACAAGCTCTCCAACGAGTCGCCGATCGGGAAGGCGCTCGTCGGCACCAAGAAGAACGAGGTCGTGACGGTCGAGACGCCGCGCGGCCCCAAGAAGAAGCTCAAGGTCACGAAGATCGAGGCGGCTTAGAGGCCAGCAGGCCACTCTCCTCAAGAGCGGAGGGTGAAGCCCGTAGCGACTTGTGTTGGGTGGCCGCTCGTGGCCCCGACCTGATGGCGAAGCCGTGAATAGGCTGCTCTGGTGACCGAGGAGCCGGAGCGCCCGCAATCGGAGTTGCTCGCCGACCGGCGGGCGAAGCTCGATCGCCTCCGTCAGGAGGGCATCGAGCCGTTCCCCCACGGCTTTGCGGACCGGACCGAGATCGCCGCGGTCCGTGAGTCCCACGAGAACCTCGAGCCCGGCGAGGAGACGAGCGACCGCTACCGGATCGCCGGCCGGATGACGGCGCGGCGGGGCCACGGCAAGGCGGCGTTCCTGGACATGAAGGACGGCACCGGCCAGATGCAGGTGCAGGCGAGGGTCGACGAGCTGGCGGAGGCGTACGAGGGCCTGCTCTCGCTCGACATCGGCGACATCGTGGGCATCGAGGGGACGGTCTTCGCCTCGAAGCGAGGCGAGCTGTCGATCCGCGCCGATGCGTGGGAGCTGCTCTCGAAGAGCCTGCGGGCCCCGCCCGAGAAGTTCCACGGGCTCGAGGACGTCGAGACCCGGTACCGCCGGCGCGAGCTCGACCTGATGGCGAACGAGGAGACCCGCGAGCTCTTCCTGAAGCGGGCGCGCACGATCGCCGAGGTGAGGCGCTGGTTCGACGCGCGCGGCTTCGTCGAGGTCGAGACCCCGGTTCTCCAGCCCCTATATGGAGGGGCGCTCGCCCGGCCTTTCACGACTCACCACAACGCCCTCGACCGCGACCTCTACCTGCGGATCGCCACGGAGCTCTACCTGAAGCGCCTGGTGGTCGGTGGCATCGAGAAGGTCTATGAGCTCGGCAAGGACTTCCGCAACGAGGGCATCTCGCATAAGCACAATCCCGAGTTCACGATGCTCGAGTGGTACGAGGCATACGCGGACTACAACGACACGGCCACGGAGCTCGAGGGCCTCGTCGCGGCCGTGGCGCAGGAGGTTCTCGGCACCACCAAGATCGAGCGGGAGGGGGAGGTCATCGACCTCGCACCTCCGTGGCGCCGCGTCACGCTACGCGAGGCCATCAAGGACGAGACCG
>DATHAG010000198.1:0-3571 GCA_035296825.1 Gaiellaceae bacterium
GTCCTAGGCCGCAACCACGACATGCCGTTCCTGGGCCGCGAGATGGGCAACGAGCCTGATTACTCCGAGGAGATCGCGCGAGAGATCGACGACGAGATCCGGCGGGTGATCGAGGAGGCCCACGAGCTCGCGATCAAGGTATTGACCGATCACATGGACGAGCTGCACAGGGTCTCGGGAATCCTCATTGAGCGCGAAACGATCGACAAGGATCAGTTCGAGCGTTTGCTCGCCGGGGAGTCCGAGGAAACCGTGTTCCCGGACGAGATGCCCTCGAGCGCGGAGGAGACCGGCCCGGAGGCGGAGCCGAAGCGCCGACCACAGCCCAAGCCGCGCCCGATGCCCTTCCCCGGCGCGACGATGCAGCCTCCTCCCGAAGGCGCCAAGGGCTAGTACCGCCGAAGGCCGGCTTCGGCTTCGCCGAAGCCATGACGACTTCGTCGCGAGCTCAACCTTGATCCCGTCGTCGGCGGTGCCGGGCAAAGCCCGCCACCGCGGCGGTCAGGCAGCGCCGAGCTCTGCTCGCCGTATAGGTTCCCGGCGTGGCACGCGAAGCGAGTGTTGACGATGCGGAAGCGATTGCGCGTGTCCATGTAGCTCCCTGGCAGGAGGCCTATAAGCATGTCTTTCCGCCGGAGGCTTTGGCCTTGTTGTCGGTGGAGCAGCGCACCGCGCAATGGCGTGACTGGTTGAAGCACAGCGAGATCACAGTCCTCGTGGCGGAGCGGGACGACGAGGTTCGTGCCTTCGCCTCGGCGGGTCCAAACCGAGAGGAGGAAGGCGCAGCCGAACTGCACGCGATTTACGTGGATCCACCCGTCTGGGGCTCTGGCGTGGGACGCGCTCTGCTCCTGGAGATCGAGGGTCGTGTGCGCGATGCCGGACTCGGTCAAGCGACGCTCTGGGTACTCCACGACAACTCTCGTGCGCGGTCCTTCTACGAGGCGGCCGGCTGGTGCGCAGAGGACACGCGATCCGAGATCATCCTCGGGGTGGAGGTTGCCGAGATCCAATACCGAAAGCGGTTCCTTACGCGAGAGACGGGCTGATCTGGGTGAGGGAGCCGATCGAGCGGCGTTTCCCCCGGCCCTCGGTGATGGGCGTGGTCAACGTCACTCCGGATTCGTTCTCCGACGCCGGAGTCAACTACGCGGCCGAGGACGCGATCGTCTCGGCGCGGCGGCTGTACGCCGAAGGAGCGGCGATCGTCGATGTGGGAGGCGAGTCCACTCGGCCCGGGGCGGAGGCGGTGAGTGCGGACGAGGAGCTACGCCGCATCATGCCGGTGGTCGAGGGGATCGCGGGCGACGTGCCCGTCTCGATCGACACCTCGAAAGCCGAGGTTGCCCGGCGGGCGCTCGAGCTCGGCGCCGAGCTCGTAAACGACGTCACCGCGCTGCGCGGCGACCCTGAGCTGGCCGGGGTCGTGGCCGAGGGCGGCTCGTACCTCTGCCTGATGCACATGCAGGGCGAGCCGCGAACGATGCAGGCCGATCCGCGCTACGAGGACGTCGTGGCCGAGGTAGCCGCATTCCTCGAGCAGCGCCTGGCTTTCGCCATGGACGCGGGGGTGCCGGAAGAGCTCGTCTGCCTCGATCCCGGAATCGGCTTCGGCAAGACCGTCGACCACAACTTCGAGCTGCTCCGACGGCTGGACGAGCTCACGGCGCTGGGCCGCCCGATTCTGATCGGCTTCTCCCGCAAGAGCTCGCTGGGCAAGCTCCTCGGCGATCCGGAGGCGACCACCGGCTCGGTCGCCGCGAGCGTCGGCGCCGCGGTCGCTGCCTACGAGCGCGGGGCGACGATCCTGCGCGCCCACGACGTCCTCGAGCACGTCGAGGCTCTGGCCGCAGCCCGGGCCGCGCACGCATGACCGTGCTCGTCGAGCTTGTCGGGCTCGAGATCCGCGGGAGGCATGGGGTGGAGGACTGGGAGCGCGAGCAGGAGCAGGCGTTGGTCTACGACCTCGAGCTCGAGCTCGCCGAGCCTGCGAACGATCGCATCGAGGAGACCGTGGACTACCGCGAAGTCGTCGAGCTCGTGGCCGCGGTTTCGGAGAGCCGGCAGTTCCAGCTGCTCGAGTCCATCGCGGCCGCCGTGGGGGACGCGTTGCTCGAACGATTCCCGCTCGAGCGCGCTCGGGTACGGGTGCGCAAGCCGCAGGTGCAGCTCGGCGTGCCGGTCGAGTACGCGGCGGCTACCGTCGAGCGGTCTCGAGTGTGAGCGTGTAGGAACCCGAGGGCAGCTCCTTGTCGGTGAGGTAGAGCGAGAGGTAGACGTACCGTCCGGGGAGGCGGCCGCGAAGGCTCAAGCCTCCCTTGCTTCCGGCGAAGACCGTCGTGGTGTTGAGCAGATGTCGGCGCCGCGCCATTCCGCTGGTGAAGATCGTTGCCGTTTCAGGGCCCCACGCCTCTACGGTGATGTCGTCCGTCGCCTGGACGCCGGCAACCAGCCGTCCCCGCTCGGGAAGCCAAACGCGGTACACGTCCACCGGGTCCTCGGACGCGTCGAGCCGGGCGCTCAGGCTGGCCTGACGCCGCGCCGGCCAGGTCAACGGGGCATGACCGTCGCGGGAGATGCCGTTGGGCTTGACGAGGTAGATGTCCTCGTTCGGCTCCTGCGGGTCGATCGGACGAGCAGGTCGGCGTAGCGCCGCGGGGATGTTGAGGATCCCGAAACCGGTGTCGGGATCCCGGCCCGGGTCACCGACGTCGCGGGCGCTCAGCCGCATCACGTCGAAGAGCTGCGTCTTCTCGAGGTTCGGCCGTCGAGTCCAGACCGCGGCGGCGGCTCCGGCCACCAGGGGGGTCGAAAAGCTCGTTCCGCTCAGGGCGAGGTAGCCCCCGGGCACGAGCGAGAGCGGTGCAGCGACCGGGATCTCCATCCCCGGCGCAGCGAGGTCGAGCTTCGGCGTCGCGCTCGAGAAGACGGTCACCTCGTCGTTCTGATCGGTCGCGCCCACGGTGAGCACGTGCGAGAAGTTGGCCGGGTACTCGAGCGGGCTGACGATCTGGCGGTAGTTGCCCGAGGCCGCGACGATCAACGAGCCGCCGGCGAACGCGGTCAGGATCGCGTGCTGCTCGGAGGCGAAGTAGGTCGCTCCACCGAAGCTGATGTTCACGACGCCTCGGCCTCGTCTCGTGACCGCTGCCAGCGCCGCGAGCTCGTCGCCGATCGTCGGTATGCCGCGCGGGCTGATGTCCCAGCTGCGCAGGCGGGCCCGCGGGTAGACACCGACTAGCCCGCGGCCGTTCACGGGGGCCGCGGCAACGGAGGCGACCGCCGTCCCGTGCAGCTCGGACTCGTCCTCGAGGAAGAACTGCTTGTTCATCGCGCTCGTGTTGGGGCGGCTGCGAAACTCGTCGTGCGTAAGGTCGAGTCCGGAGTCGACCACAGTGAGCGGGACACCCGGCCCGGGCGGCTCCCAGCGGTCGGCTCCGATGTGAGGGATCCACCACTGCGTCGAGGCGAGCGGGTCGGTGAAGAGGCTGGAGAGGCCGAGGCTGCGCCAGAGGCCCGAGTCGAGCGGGCGGTCTGGCTGGACCGAACGAGCCGCACCGGCTCGTACTAG
>DATHAG010000199.1:0-8977 GCA_035296825.1 Gaiellaceae bacterium
ACCGCGGCCCGGGGCCGGACATCTCCGCCGCCCGCTGGCTGGCGGAGCGCCGCGTTGTCGCGACCGGATCCGACACCGAGACGTACGAGGTGCAGCCGGCACCCGACCCGGGCTCGCCGCGGAACCCGCAGCCGGTCCACACGCACCTCCTGATCGAACTCGGCATCTACCTGATGGAGAGCCTCGACCTCGAGGCCCTGGCTGCCGACGAGGTCTACGAGTTCCTCTTCGTTGCGTTGCCGCTCAAGATCCGGGGCGCGACCGGGTCGATGCTCGATCCGGTCGCGGTGACGTGATGGACGCGCTCGTTGTGCACGAGCCCAACCGGTTCTCGATCGAGAACGTGCCTCGCCCGGAGCCGGGCGAGAACGAGCTGCTCTGCAAGGTCCACGCTGTCGCTATCTGCGGCACCGACCCGCACATCATCAGCGGCGACTTTCCGGGCTTCTGGCCGAAGGAGTTTCCGTTCATTCCCGGGCACGAGTGGGCGGGGGAGGTCGTCGGGGTCGGATCCGGCGCCGAGCGCTTCGGCTGGAAGACGGGGACGAGGGTTGCCGGCACCTCGCATGCGGGCTGCGGGTTTTGCCGCCGGTGCGTCGAAGGTCGCTACAACGTCTGCGAGAACTACGGCAACGAGGCGGTGCACCGTCAGTACGGCCACTACACACAGGGTTCGTACGCCGAGTACGTCGTGCACTCGATTGCGAGCGTCTTTCCGATCCCGGACTCGCTCGGCTGGGACGAGGCGGCCATGCTCGACCCGACTGCGATCGCCCTGCACACGGTGAAGCGGGGCCGTCAGGCTCCCGGCGATACCGTCGTCGTGGTCGGGCCTGGAGTCATGGGCCTGCTCGTCGCCGAATGTGCCTGGGCCCTCGGAGCGGGCCGCGTGATCGTCGTCGGCCGGGGAGAGCGGCTCGCGAAGGCGGCGGCGCTCGGTAACGAGCCGGTCGACTTCACCGCCTGCGATCCGGTCGAGCGCGTCCGCGAGTTGACCGCCGGCGTGGGCGCGGAGGTTGCACTCGAATGCTCCGGTGACCCCGCAGCCGTCGGGCAATGCGCAGACATGCTTCGTAGGGGCGGTCGTGTCGCAGTGATCGGCATCCCGCTCGAGGACGCACATGTCCCGATGCAGAAGATCGTCCTGGACGAGCTCGAGATCGTCGGGGTGCGCGCCGCCGCAGGCGAGATGCCTGAAGCGATCGCGCTGGTCGCCGCTGGCAAGATCCACCTGGACGAGCTGATCACCCACCGGTTCGCCCTCAGGGAGTACGCCGAGGCCCTGAGGACGTTCTCGGAGCGAGTCGACGGCGCCCTCAAGGTCATCGTTTATCCATGGCAGACCTGATCGACCTGCTCCACGTCGGGCGTCCGCGCGTGATCGCGACGTACCTCCTAGGCGGCGAGGAGCCGGCACTCGTCGACTGTGGCCCCTCTAGCTGCCTCGGAGCACTCGAGCAGGCGCTGCGCGAACGCGGACTCGAGATCCAAGACCTCCGTCATCTGGTGCTCACCCATATCCACCTCGATCATGCGGGCGCCGCCGGAACGCTCGCCGGCCGCAATCCGTCGCTGCAGGTGCACGTCAGCCCGATCGGGGCGCCGCACCTCGTCGATCCGAGCCGTCTCGAGCGGAGCGCCCGGCGGCTGTACGGGCAGGACTTCGATCGCCTATGGGGCGAACTCGCGCCCGTCCCTGAAGCGAGCCTGCGGCCGATCGGAGCGCGCGTGCTCGACCTCGAGGCGTTTCCCACCCCCGGCCATGCCTCGCACCACGTTTCGTTTCTCGCCCCCGACGGAGCGTGCTTCGCGGGCGACGCAACCGGCGTCCGCATCGAGCCCTGCCCATTCATCCTGCCTGCGTCGCCGCCGCCCGACATCAATCTGGAGGCGTGGGAGGCGAGCCTCGACGCGATCGAGGAGCGACGGCCGACGCGCCTCTACCTAACGCATTTCGGTCGGGTCGACGACCCGCAGGTGCACGTCCCGCTCATGCGGGAGCAGCTCCGGACCTGGGCCGAGCACGTGCGTGGTGGAGCGACGGCGGAGGCGTTCGCACGCGCCGCCGAGAAAAACCTTGAGGCCGTGGCGGACGCAGAGACCGCGGAGGCGTACAGACAGGCAGCGCCGTTCTGGCAGTCGCACGCGGGGTTGGAGCGGTACTGGCGCAAGCGACGGGAGGAGGAGGCGGCGTGAAGCTCGTCACATACGAAGCCGGCGAGGGCCCGCGTGTGGGAATGCTCGATGACGACGGCGTGGTCGACGTCGGATTCGACGGAGACATGGTCGCTTTCATCGCGGCGGGAGCCCCCGTCAGCTCAACGACGGCAGTGGAGGGAGCGCGACTACTCGCCCCGCTTCGGCCCCGCTCGCTGCGCGACTTTCTCACCTTCGAGGGGCATCTGAACAACGCACTGAGCCGGCTTGGGCGGCCGATCCCCGAGGAGTGGTTCGATGTTCCCGCCTACTACAAGGGAATGCCCGACACGGTGATCGGTCCCGACGCGATGATCCCGTGGCCTCATTACTCGGACCGGCTCGACCATGAGCTGGAGCTCGCCGCAGTGATCGGGCGTGAGGGAACAGACATCGCCCGCGAGCACGCGCTCGAGCACGTCTTCGGGTGGACGATCTGGAACGACGTCTCGGCGCGCGACGTTCAGGTGCGGGAGCTGCCGATCGGTATGGGTCCGGCCAAGGCGAAGGACTGGGACGGATCCAACGTGCTCGGGCCTTGCATCGTGACCGCGGACGAGCTCGACGGGACGAGCGTCCGGATGGCCGTCCGCGTCAACGGTGAGACCTGGGGCGAGGACACGTCGGCGAACATGCACCACACCTTCGCCGATCTGATCGCCTATGCCTCGCAGGCGCAGCGTCTTTATCCCGGCGAAGTGCTGGGTTCCGGGACCGCGGCAGGCGGGTCGGGAATCGAGCTCGATCGCCGGCTCGGTGAGGGTGACGTCGTGGAGCTCGAGGTGGAGGGCATCGGTGTCCTCCGGAACACAATTGGAACGAAGGGAGACGGATAGATGGCCTACGTTGTCGCCGCCACGTATCGCTGCAAGGAGGGAGAGGACGACCGGATCCTCGAGATCCTCGAGACGATGGCGCCCCTGTCGCGCCAGGAGCCCGGCTGTCTTTTCTACCAGGCGCATCGCTCGCCTGACGACCCGCGCGTCTTCTTCCTCTACGAGCAGTACGCCGACGAGGCCGGCTACGAGGCCCACATGGCCACTCCGCATTTCGAGGAGCACATCAAGGGAGAAGCGATCCCGCGGCTCGAAACCCGCGAGCGAGCGTTCTACGTCACCATCGACGCCTAGTGCCTCCTCCGGTCACGGAGGGTCCCGGACTGACCCGAGCCGCCGGACTGGGCTCGCTGGCGGCGCTCTTCCTGGCCGCCCTCGCGCTCCGGCCGCAGCTCGTCGGCATCGGGCCGCTTCTGCCTCGAATCGAGGAGGATCTGACCGTCTCGCATGCCGTCGCGGGCCTGCTCGCGACTGTTCCGGTCCTGTGCATGGGCCTGTTCGCACCCACGGCCCCGTACCTCTCGGGCCGGATCGGAACGCGCTATGGGATCGCCGCCTGTCTCGCGGTGCTTGCTGTCTTCGGAGCGGCCCGAGCGGTGGCGCCCGGCGCGCTGCTCGTGATCCTCCTCACCTTTCCGGTCGGGATGGGGATCGCCATTGCCGGCGCGCTCCTACCCGTCGCAGTCAAGGAGCGCTTCCCGCACCGCCCGGCCTTCACGACCGGCGTCTACGCGACGGCGATCAACCTGGGGTCCGCGATCGCTTCGGCCCTCGCGGTCCCGGTTGCCCAGGCAACCGGCGGCTGGCGCGGGACCCTCGCCGTCTTCGCGGGCTTCGCGGCCGGCCTCCTCGTCGCGTGGATCGTGCTGACGCGGCGAGAGCCGCGCTTTCAGCGAGCAGACGCACGGCCGCCGCGGCTGCCTTTCCGGAGTGGGGTGGCCTGGGTGCTGGCGGCCATCTTCGGACTGCTCGGCATCATCTTCTACGGCCTCAACTCGTGGCTCGCCGACTCCTTCGTCGAGCGGGGTTGGAGCGAGACCAGGGCGGGCGCTCTCGTCGCCGTGATGAACGCGGCGGCGATTCCGGCCGGGCTGCTGATCACGTGGCTCGCAGATCGCGCGGGCTCGCGCCGGCTCTACCTGGCCACCGCTTCCACGACGATGCTTGTCGGCGTCATCGGGCTGGCCTCAGTGCCGAGCGGCGCCTGGGTCTGGGCCGCATTGGTCGGCATGGCAAACGGAACGTTGTTTCCGTTGATCCTCACGCTTCCGCTCGACGTTGCGGAGCGCCCCTCCCAGGTCGGAGCTGTCGTCGGCCTGATGCTGGGCTTCGGTTACGTGCTCGCGGCGGTCAGCCCGTTTGCGCTCGGAGCCATCCGGGATTGGACCGGATCTTTCACGGCAGCGCTCTGGGCGATCGCGGTCGCGGGTGCAGTTCTCCTGGTTGCGTGCCTGCCGCTTACGCGCGAGCGGCTAGGCCGCGGGGTAGCAGTCCAACATGGTGCATGAAAACTTTTGAAAGCCATTGAGGGAAAGCTGTTAGAAGACCATTGAAAGCGTCGGAGCAGACTGTTACGTTCAGCGCGTCCCGCGGGATCAGCGCTGATTCCCTTGGAGCGGCCTTGACGCGATGAGTCAACAGACACACGCTGCTGCGACCCACCTTCCGTGGCAGGAGCGACTCCGCGCGACGCCGCTGACGCGGATCGTCGCGCGCATCGCCATCGCGGCGCTTGCGGTCTTCGTGCTGCTGTGGGTCCTGGTCCTCGCGGACGAGGCCGCCGTCAAAGAGCCCCGGGTCTTCCTGCGGGTCCTGCTCCTCGGCCTCACCCTCGCGGGCCTCTTCTTCGTCGTCGCGAGCGGATTCACACTGATCTTCGGCTTGATGCGCGTCGTCAACATGGCGCACGGGTCGCTCTACCTGCTCGGTGGCTACTTCGCCTTCGATCTCCAGCAGCGCCTCGGCGGCGGCTCCTCGGTCAGCACGCTCGGGTTTTCGAGCGCCGAGACGTCGTTCTGGGACTGGTTCCTGCCGCTCATCGCCGCGTCGTTCGCGGTCGGGGTCATCGGCCTCGTCATGCAACAGGTCTTCCTGCGCTGGAACCAGGGCCAGGAGCTACGACAGGCGCTGATCACGATCGCGATCTCGGTCATCCTCGCCGACCAGATGCTTGCCCATTACGGCGGGCTCGCGGAGGAGTTGACGCCTCCGACCAGCTGGCCCACGAGTGTCAACGTCGGGGTCGACTTCGGCTTCTTCCGCCTCGTCGTGCTCGCGTCCGCGATCGCGATCGGCATCGGGCTCTTCCTCGGGATCCACCGCAGCCGCGTCGGCATGATCGTCCGGGCCGGCGTCGACGACCGCGCGATGGTCTCCGCACTCGGGATCAACATCCAGCTCGTGTTCGCGGGCGCGTTCTTCGTCGGCTCCTTCCTCGCCGGCTTCGGGGGCGTGCTTGGCGGGACCATGATCTCGCTCGACAAGGGGAACGACACTGCGTTTCTCCTGAACTCGCTCATCGTCGTGATCATCGGAGGCATGGGGAGCCTGGGCGGTGCGGCCATCGGCGCGCTCGCACTGGGGCTCGTCGACGCGTTCTCGGACATCTATCTGCCGGCCGAGTGGTCGAACTACTCGATCCTCCTGACCTTCGTCCTCCTGATCGCGGTCCTGGCGGTGCGGCCGCTCGGGCTCTTCGGTCGTCCCGCGTGAGGCTCGAGCGCCCGCAGCTCTTCCGCCTGGGCGTGGCCGCCGGGGTGCTGCTCTTCCTCTTTCTCGCGCCACTCATCTTCACGGACTACCAGTACGGCGTCCTCGGCACGAAGATCCTCTGGCTCGGGATCGTCGCCGCGAGCCTCATCTTCCTCGCCGGCTACGGCGGCATGGTCTCGCTGGCGCAGACGGCGCTCTTCGGGATCGCGGGCTTCGTCGTCGCGAACCTCGTCGTCTTCACGGGTTGGTCCGAGTGGCCCGCGGTTGCGGTGGGGATTCTGATCGCGACGTCCGTCGGCCTCCTCTTCGGGTTGATCGCGAGCAGGAGCGTCGGCATCTACTTTCTGATGATCACGCTCGCTTTCGCCGTGATCGTCTTCTACTTCTTCGCCCAGGTGACGAAGTTCTCGGGCTTCGGCGGGGTCAACAACGTGAGCGCGCCGGGCCTGATCGGGAACCCTCGGCAGGATCCGGCGCCGCTCTACTACGCCGCGCTCGTCGTCTCCGTCCTCGTCTACTTCGGCATCCGCTACCTCGTCCGGACACCTTTCGGGCTCGCCCTCCAGGGCATTCGCGACGAGCCCACCCGGATGCGAGCGCTCGGCTTCAACGTGCACCTCCATCGCACCTTGGCCTTCGGCGTTGGAGCCTTCATCGCCTCGTTGGCCGGCGTGCTTTCGGTCTGGTACAACTCGCAGATTTCGCCGGGCTCGATCGACGTCTCGCGGACGATCGACGTGCTTGTGATCGCCGTCGTCGGCGGCCTCTTCCGCCTCGAGGGCGCCTGGATCGGAGCCCTCGTCTTCACCGTCCTCGACGACCAGCTCCGCGGCGAGACGACGCGCTTCAACACCGTGATCGGCATCGTCTTCCTCGTCATCGTGCTGCTGTCGCCGGGAGGGCTCGTGGGCATCTTTGGCCGCGTGACGGAGGGCGTACGGAGGATTACCCGGACCCGTTCGGGCGGAAGCGGTGAGCCGCCGCAGGCTGCCCTGGATGAACCATGACGACGAGAGGAGGAGGGATCAGGCGGTCACCGGGACCGCTTGGCAGGCGGGCAGGAAGCAGGGGGGACGAAACGACGAGACTCCGACAGCAAGGCGAAAGGAGAACCGAATGAGTCGAGGCAGATATGGCGGCAGCGGGGTGAGGCGCTGGACGCTTCTGGCCCTGCTCGCGGCCCTCGTACTCACCCTCGCGGCGGTTGCGGCCGGTTGCGGCGGCGACGACGACGAAGCCAGCACGACCGACACCGGCGCCGCCTCCAGCGACACCGGCGGATCGGGCGGCGGCGAGGCGATCAAGATCGGGCATCTCTCAACGTGTGAGGGCCCGTTCGCACCCTTCTACGAGAACACGGTCGCGGGCTCGATGATCCCCCTCATCCGACGCGGCGGCGAGGCGGCCGGCTCGAAGCCGAGCGACGGCGTCACCGGTGCCGAGGTGGCCGGTCACCCGATCGAGCTCGTTTTCGGTTGCTCCGATGCGACGCCGGACAAAGCGGCCGAGGAGGCGAGGCGACTGGTCGAGCAGGAGAACGTGGACATCCTGATCGGGCCACTCTCCGGCTCGGAGGGGATCGCCGTGGCCGAGTACTCGAAGAGCCAGCCCGACGTCACCTTCGTGAACGGAACCTCGGGGGCGCAAGACACCACGCTGAAGGTGCAGTCACCGAACTTCTTCCGCTGGAACACCGAAGGTGCTCAGTGGATGGCCGGTCTCGGCGACTACGCGTACAACGAGCTCGGGTGGCGGAACGTCGTCACGCTCGCCGACGACTATGACTTCCCGTACACGCAGGTGGCGGGATTCGTGGCCGAGTTCTGCTCGCTCGGCGGCACGGTCGAGAAGCGGATCTGGCCCCCACTGGGTGAGGAGGACTACTCCTCGTATATCCAGCAGATCCCGGAGACCGACCTCGACGGCTTCTTCCTCGGCGTCGGCGGAACAGGAACACTCGCTTTCGTCCGAGGCTATGAGGAGCTCGGTCGTGGCAACCTTGCGGACAAGATCATCGCCGGCTCGGTCGCGATCGACCCAGTCGTTCTGAAGGAGATCGGACCCCGCATGGAGGGAGTCGTCTCCGGATCCCCCGTGGACGCGCAGTCCACTGACGAGAACTACACGAGCTACATCGAGGACTTCACGGCGGCCTACCCGGACGTCCCCGGTCCCGAGAGCCTCTTCGCGGTGAACAACTTCGACGCGATGGAGGCGACCCTGCAGTCGCTCGAGGCAGTCGACGGCGACATCTCCGATGGTGGCGCGAAGATGCGCGAGGCCATGACCGGCCTCACGCTCGAGGCGCCGAACGGAACGATCACGCTCGACGAGAACCGCAACGCAGTTGGCAGCAACTACCTGGTCCAGGTCGGCGAGCTCGACAGCGGCGACCTCGGCCTGAAGACGCTGAAGGAAATCCCTGAAGTCGACCAGACGTTCGGCGGGGCTTTCAGTGCGGACACGCCGACCCCCGATCGCAAGAACCCCGAGTGCGTGAAGGGCGATCCGCCTCCGTGGGCGAGCGGAGGGTAAGACGCTGGCAATAGCAGCGAAAGCTGAAGGTGCCGAGCCGGTCCTCCGCTTGCGGGGGGTCGGCCGGCGCTTCGGTGGCGTCCACGCCGTGCGGGACGTCGATCTCGACGTCCTGCCCGGCGAACGGCGTGCCATCCTCGGGCCGAACGGGGCAGGCAAGACGACGCTCTTCAACGTCATCTCAGGTGAGTTCCCGCCCACGTCCGGCATAGTCGAGCTCTTCGGCGAGAACGTGACACTCGTCCCTGCGCGCAAGCGCGTGCAGCTCGGCTTGACGAGAACCTTTCAGAAGTCGCGACTCTTCCTGGGCCTGACGGTCGAGGAGAACCTGTACCTGGCGGTCCTTGGCGTGAAGAGGGGCCACCTCCGGCCCATCCGGACCGGTCGGGACCGCGCGATGCGAGCCCGGGCCGGCGAGCTCGCCGAGCACGTGGGTCTCGAGTCACGCCTCGATACGATCGTCGGCTCACTCTCGCACGGTGAGCAGCGCCAGCTCGAAGTCGCGTTGGCGCGGGCCGGCGACCCCAAGATCATGATGCTCGATGAGCCAGCGTCCGGGCTCTCGCGCGGCGAGCGAAGCGCGCTCACGGAGCTGCTGACGTCTCTCGACCGCGACGTGACCCTGATCCTGATCGAGCACGACATGGATATCGCCCTCACGGTCGCCGAGCAGGTGACGATGATGCACGACGGCCGGG
>DATHAG010000200.1:0-17762 GCA_035296825.1 Gaiellaceae bacterium
GGTCTGCGACGACATCGTGAGAAAGTTCTCGAACCAAAACGGGATTCTGGGAGCCGCGATCTTCATCCCCGGCGCGGATCTGCCGGCCTTGACGCTGAATCAGATGCGCATGGTATTCCGAATTGCCGGGGCCTACGGGGCCGACATCGACCGTGAGCGCGCCGTGGAGCTGCTCGGCGTCCTGGGTGCGGGCCTGGGCTTTCGAGCGATAGCGCGGGAGGTCGTGGGAGTGGTCACGGGGCCTGGCTGGGCGGTCAAGGGAGCCATTGCCTATGCGGGAACGCGCGCGCTCGGAGAGGCCGCGATCCGGTACTTCGAGGCCGGCGGCATCGGTGCGATCGCGGGGTCCGTCCGGTCCCGGTCCTAGCCTTCCCGGAACATGACCGCAAGCGATACGCACGAGGCGCTCGAAGTGCTCGCGATCGAGGAGGCGGATGCCTGGTTCGAGTACCTCGAGTCCACCCGTTGCCACGGTGCGTCGGGACGGTACGACGAGGTCGAGCCCTGGGCATGGGCGCGCCTCCACCAGCGGCTTCGCATGGTCGAGAGACGGCGGATGCATTTGCGCCCGGCGGCCGCGTAGGACGGCCCGCTGCTAGCCTGTAGTAACTGCGCAGGGAGGGCCGAGCTCCAGTGACGAAGCGGGATCCCATGCGCCCGAGAGACATGAGCTTTGTGGCAGACACGTCAGTGACCCGCGCGCGCAAGCACAGCGCCGGTCGCGGCGTGCGCCCGAAAGGAGAACTACGTGCCCTGGTTTCGACGCAAGAAGCGCGAGGAGGGAGCGCCCGCGGAGGCTGCCCCCGAAGCGCGAGCGGTTCTGGAGGAGTCGCCTCCGCCGCAGCAAGATCCCGCCTCCTCTGAGACGGAGGAAAAGCCCGCCAGAAAGCGGCGCCGCGGCTCACGCGGCGGTCGAGGGCGGAAGAAGACGCCCGTAGAAGGTGAGGCCGGCCAGGCCCTTGCGGTCGAGGACAAGCCGGCCGCCAAGCCAAGGCGGGCGCGCGAGAGCGAGAAGCCGGCGACGGCTCGGGCCCGGAAGAAGCCCGACGACGTCAGACGGCGCCGGAAGACCCCGACGAAGCGCATCGACACACCCGATGTCGAGAAAGAGATCTACGTATCCGTCGAGGTCGGCGAGCAGCGCGTCGCCATCCTCGAGGAGAGCAAGGCCGCCGAGGTCTACCTCGAGCGGCGCGGGCGCCGGTCGATCGCCGGCAACGTCTACAAGGGCATCGTCGACAACGTGCTGCCGGGAATGGAGGCGTCTTTCGTCGAGATCGGCCTGCCGAAGAACGGATTCCTCTACGTCGACGAGATCGTCGTCCCGGAGCTCGAGGGGAAGCGGCACGGACGCCGTATTCAGGACCTCGTCCAGCGAGGCCAGGAAGTGCTCGTCCAGGCTGTCAAGGATCCCATGGGGACAAAGGGCGCCCGGCTCACCACGGAGATCTCGCTTCCGGGCCGGTTCCTCGTTTACACCCCCTTCGGGGACGGGATCGGCATCTCCCGGCGGCTCGAGGACGCCGAGCGCGACCGCCTTAAGGCGATCTCGAAGACCCTCGACGTGGGCGACGGAGGCATCATCGTTCGGACGGCCGCGGAGGGCGCTTCACAGGAGGAGCTCGAGGGCGACCTCGCCTTCCTGCGCAAGCTCTGGGGCACGATTGTCGCCCGCGCCGAGAGCACAAAGGCCCCGGCGCTCGTCTACCAGGAGGCCGAGCTCCCCCTTCGGATCATCCGAGACCTGTTCAACCGTGAAGTCGTGCGTGTCGTCGTCGACCACGAGCGTACGTACCGGCGCATCGTCGGCTACCTCAAGCGGACATCGCCGCAGCTCACCGAGAAGGTGGAGCTCTACGCCGGCAAGCAACCGCTCATGGAGAAGACCGGGGTCGAGGAAGCCGTTCGCTCGACGCTCAACCGGCGGGTTGACCTGCCTTCGGGCGGCTATCTGATCTTCGATTACGCGGAGGCGTTCACTGTCATCGACGTCAACACGGGCCGGTTCGTCGGAGCGCGCGGGAAGGCGAGCGGCGCCCGACTCGAGGACACGATCACGAAGAACAACCTCGAGGCCGTCGCAGAGGTCGTACGCCAGCTGCGGCTGCGCGACATCGGCGGGATCATCGTCATCGACTTCATCGACATGGCGAACCCGAAGAACCGGGAGCTAGTCGAGGACGCGTTGAAGCGGGAGCTCGAGCGCGACCGGACGAAGACCTACGTGGTCGAGATCTCCCCGCTCGGGCTCGTCGAGATGACGCGCCAGAACGTGACCGACGGACCACGGGAGATACTGACGATTGCCTGTCCGACTTGTGCCGGAGACGGGATCGTGGTCTCGCACGAGACGCAGGCGATCGACATCGAGAGGAGGCTCCGAAGCCTGGTGCGGAGCTCGCGGAGTCAGGCGTTCCGGATCGAGCTAAATCCGCATGTGGCAGCAATCCTGATCGGCCCCGGCGGTTCACGGCTCGACGATCTCGAGCAGGAGCTCGGGCGGCGCTTCGTGGTCGAGACGAAGGACGCAGCCCCGCCTGATCACTTCGAGGTGGTCGCCCGGGGTCCGGCGGCTCGCGCGGAGCTGAAAGGCACGCCGGTAACGAAGGGCCAGGAGCTCGAGCTCGCGATCGTCGAACGCGACAGCCACTTCGACGCCGGCATCGGACGCCTCGACAAGTACCCGATCTCGGTCGTAGGCGCTGCGAACCAGGTCGGCAAGAAGGTAAAGACGCGGATCGAGCGCACGACTAACACCCTCGCCTACGGCGTGCTCGCCAACGCTGTCGAGCCGGAGCGGCCGGTCGACCCGGAGACCGAGCTGGAGGCGCTCGAAGCCGCCGGCGAGCCGATTCTGGCGCAGCCGGAGACGAAGGCGCTCGAGCCGGCCGCCGAGCCGGAAAGCGTCGAGCCGGAGCCTGTCGCGGAGACCTTGGAGCCAGTCGCGGCGGTGGATCGTCCTGCGAGGGCGCGGCCCGTCAGAAAGCCGAGCACCCGGTCCAAGGTCGAGGTCGGCGACGAGTTCGACCTGACGATCGAGGACTCGCTCGGGGAGGCGGCGGGGATTGGTCGCGCCGGGAGCAGGCGCATCACCGTTGCGGGTGCCGCCAAGAGAGTGGGCGAGACGCTCCCGATCCGGATCGACGAGGTGACTGCCCGTGCCGTGCGGGCGTCCATCAACGGGGGCGCGGTCGTACAGCCGGTCGCGACCGAGCCGGTTGTCGAGACCCCCCTGGACGAGCCGGGCGACGTCGCTCCGGCGCCGGGCGAGGACGGCGAGCCGAAGCCGAAGAAGCGCACGCGCCGGGGGAGCCGGGGCGGCCGCGGCCGCAAGAAGAAGACGCCGGTCGTCGCCGGGGCCGAAGACGCAGTCACGACCAAGGGCGACGAGCCCGTCGCGGCGGCGGCCACGGGCGAGGGCTCCGTCGAGGACATTGAGGCGGTCGCTGCAGAGGAGCCGTCCGACAACGGGGAAAAGCCGAAGAAGAAGACGCGCCGAGGTTCCCGCGGGGGCCGGAACCGGCGGAAGAAGCCACCCGCAGCGGACGGCTCGGTGGAGCCGATCGAGCCGATCCCATCCGTTGCCGGTGACAAGGAGAGTGGCTAGACTATTCGCCGAAGCGGGCGCTCGCCCGCTCGTTTTTCGCTGCGGCGAGCCGACAATGACCTACGCGATCATCTCACTGGGCGGTAAGCAGTACCGCGTCCGCGAAGGCGAGTATCTCCTCGTCGAGCGGCTCCCGTACGAGGAGGGCAAGACGTTCAACCCGGACATCCTCATGGTCGGAGGAGACGGGGACACCCTGCTCGGCAAGGACGAGCTGAAGGGGCAGCAGGTAACTGCTCTGGTGGCTGCGCACGTCCTCGGCAAGAAGGTGATCGTCGGCAAGCACCGCCAGCGAACCGGCTATCGGCGCCGGAATGGCCACCGCAGCAGGCTCTCGCGCATCGAGATCCAGTCGATCGGCAAGCAGGCTGCCCGCTCGACCGCGAAGAAGGCTCCTGCGAAGACTGAGACGGAGAAGTAGATGGCTCACAAAAAAGGACTCGGCTCCTCAAAGAACGGCCGCGACTCCCAGTCGAAGCGACTCGGCGTCAAGCTTCACGACGGCCAGGAGGTCAAGGCCGGAATGATCGTCGTGCGCCAGCGCGGCACCCGATTCAAGCCGGGTACCGGTGCGGGCCTCGGGCGAGACCACACGATCTTTGCGACGCGGGACGGCAAGGTGTCGTTCCACTCGGGTGGTTCCGGCCGCTTCGTCTCGATCGTCGAGTAGAGACCCTAGCCGTGTTTCGTGACCGCGCCCGGATCGAGGTCCGGGGAGGACGCGGAGGTGACGGCTCCCTCAGCTTCCGGCGTGAGAAGTTCGTCCCCAAGGGAGGGCCCGATGGTGGGGACGGGGGGAAGGGCGGAGATGTGGCGCTCGTCGCCGATCGCGACCTCCGCGATCTGGCGGCATTCCGTGGAAAGCACCGGTTCGCCGGCGGACGCGGCGTTCACGGCAAGGGAGCAAACAAGCATGGCGCCCAGGGCCAGGAGGTCGAGCTTCGCGTGCCAGTCGGGACGCAGGTGCTCGACGCGGACGGCGGTCTACTCGCCGACCTCGCGCATCCGGGCGCGCGCGCGGTGGTGGCGCGGGGAGGCCTCGGCGGAGCAGGCAACCGCCGCTTCGCCTCCCCGACGCAGCAGACGCCTCGCTTTGCGGAGGTGGGCCAGCCTGGCGAGGAAGCGGAGCTTGAGCTCAGGCTCAAGCTCCTGGCGGATGCAGCACTCCTCGGATTCCCGAACGCCGGCAAGTCCTCGCTCCTGCGCCGGATCTCGAACGCCACGCCGAAGGTCGCCGACTATCCGTTCACGACGTTAGCCCCCGTGCTCGGCACCGTCGACTCGGCCGACGGCCGTCAGCTCACAGTCGCCGACGTGCCGGGGCTCATCGAGGGCGCAAGCGAGGGGGTGGGACTCGGCCACGAATTCCTCGCCCACCTCGAGCGCGCGCGACTCTTCCTGCACGTGATCGATGTCCAGGAGGATCCGGCTTCCCGGTTCGCGTCGATCGACGCCGAGCTGCGCGCCTACGGTGCCGGCCTCGCCGAGCGCCCCCAGATCGTCATCCTGAACAAGGTCGACCTCGTCCCCGAGCCTCCGAATGTGGAGTTCAGCGACCCCCGCGTTCTGAGTGTGCTTCCGGTCTCGGCCGTCACCGGGGCGGGAATCGAGGAGCTTACTCGCGGCCTCTTCGAGCTCATCCCGGGGACCCAGGCCGCCGCCAAGCCGGAACAGGCGGAGCTCGCCGACTTCCTCGTCTACCGGCCGCCCTCGCCCCGCCGGAGGCCGTACCGCATCTTCCGTGGCGACCGCGGCTTTCGCGTCTCGGGGGTCGAGCTTCCCGACGACGAGCTCCGCGCGGCTCTGCTGGCGGCCGGAGCGCGCCCGGGCGACGAGGTGGACGTCGGCGACTCGACCTTCGTCTTCGAATGACCGTCGGGCTGCTGGGCGGCGCGTTCGATCCGCCACACCTCGGGCATGTCGAGCTCGCCCGTGACGCACTCTCTCACTTTCGCCTGGAGCGCCTCGTGGTCGTCGTGACCGGCCGGCCACCGCACAAGCTGGTGGAGACCGGTGCGGAAACGCGATTGAGACTCGCGGAGGCCGCTTTCGGCGCTGTCGAGAGGGTTGAGGTGTCGCGGTGGGAAATCGACCGCGGCGAACCTTCGTACACGGTCGACACGGTTCGCTGGGCGAAGGAGCAGTGGGGCGACGTGGCCTTCATCGTTGGCGCTGACGAGTTCTGCAATTTCCTGGACTGGAAAGATCCTGAAGGAGTGTTGGAGCAGGCCCGTCTGCTCGTGGCCAGCCGTCCCGGGTTTCCGGAGGAGCGCCTGGATCGAGTTCTGGCGGGCCTTGCGCGGCCCGCTCGCGTCGAGTTCTTCGAGATCCGGCCCCTGCCAATCTCGTCCCGAGAGATCCGCGCGCTCGTGGCGCGAGGCGAGCCGATCGAAGATCTCGTCCCGCCGGCCGTCGCCGAGCTGATCGAGGAGCTCGGTCTCTACCGGGACGTCTGAGTGACCAGGCCCCGCATCGTCGCCGTCGCCCTCGTGCTGGCGCTGCTCTTCGCCGCCGGCGCGACCTGGGCCTGGTATCGCCACGAGGACCCGGCCGAGCGCGCCGTGCACGAGGACCTCGTGCGAAAAGGCCAGGAAGTGGATTGGGTCTCGTGCGACGACGACCACACCTGGCGGCTCGGCGAGAAGCTCGTGATCTTCTACCGGTGCGTCCCGCATGGGGGCGACGAAGACGGTGTAGACGTATGCGTGGCGTTGGTCGAGGGCCGCTTCCTCACTCCGGAAGAGGCCCGGAAGCTCCCGATCGGGGCGAGTGCCTGCAAGGACCAGGGATAGAATTAGGGAACGGACGAGAAGATCGCCACCCAGTCGTGCCGCTCGTGCGGCGCGGTGATGGAGCAGAAGTTCCGGTACTGCCCTTGGTGCGCTGCGCCCGGGTCTCCCTCCGGAGGAGCGATGCCGCCCCTCTCGCCTTCGGCGTCGGGGAACGCTACTCTGAGACGGTCGAATCCAGGGAGTTTTTGAACCGCTGACGCCGCTCGAGCAAGCCATACGCATCGCCGACCTCGCCCAGGAGAAGCTGGCGAGGGACGTCGCGATCCTCGACATGAGGCCGGTCTGCGCCTACACCGACTACTTCGTCATCTGCACGGGTCAGAACCCGCGCCAGGCGAAGGCGATCTACGACGAGATCCACGGCCGCCTCAAGAAAGACGAGCAGGTGAGCCCGCGCCAGACGGCGGGCGTCCAGGAGGGCAAGTGGATCCTCGTCGACTACCTCGACGTGGTCGTGCACATATTCACGCCGGAGGCACGCGAGTACTATCGGCTCGAAGAGCTCTGGGGGGATGTGCCGTCGGTCGAGGTCGCGGCGGCCCGGTAGTCACTCAGTCGTCAGAAAGAGGGGCCCAGGCCCTCGGTCCCCTCGCCACCGAACCCGCCGGTAGCCCAGATCACGACGATCACTGCGGTCACGATCGCAGCGAGGACGACCAGGCCGCCGATGAACATGATTGGCGGCACGGCCTGGCGAAGCTTGCGGCGGTCGTTCGAGCTGAGATGCTCGCTCTCCACGATTCCGGTGTGCCCAGCGGAAGCTCGTGCCAAACGGGAAGTCCGCTAAAGTTGGCGGCGCGGGGCCATAGCTCAGTTGGGAGAGCGTCTGGCTGGCAGCCAGAAGGTCGCCGGTTCGAGCCCGGCTGGCTCCATCCCCGAACAAAGTCCGCCCGCTTCGCGGGCATTGACGACTTGATTCTTCCGTACCTCCGGGCGTGGCCCGGCGCGGCGACGGTTCTACTCCACGACTTCGAAGGTCAGCCGGCCTACTCGCTCTACTTCGCTCTGTACCTTGTCGCCTACTTCTAAGTAGCGGCCGGGCTTGCAGCCGGGGGGTGTGACTCCGGTTCCTCCCAGTTCGGGGTCCTGGCCCCAGCCTGTGCCTCCTGGTGTTCCCGTCGCAAGCACCGCTCCCGGGCGCAGCGTCAGGAAGCGTGAGACGAAAGCGATCAGTTCGGTCACGTCGAAGAGCATGTTCTCGGTCGTGTTCGACTGCCGGAGCTCGCCGCTCACTCGCGTCGTGAGAGCGAGATTCCCGGGATCGCCGACCTCGTCCGCGGTCGTGACCCAGGGCGCGATGCGGGTTGAGCCGTCGAAGTTCTTGCTCGTACCGAGCGACAAGGTCGTGTGACCATCCGCGGACACCTTCACCTGCCGGTCGCGAGCCGTCAGATCGTTGACTACGACGTAGCCGTACACGTGCCCGAGCGCATCGCTTGGATTCACTCGCCTGCCCCGCCGGCCGATCACGATCCCGAGTTCGGTCTCGTAGTCGAGCTTCTCGGTCACGTCCCGTTCGATCAGGGCCGGATCGTCAGGCGCGGCGATTGTCTGACCCGCCTTGAGGAAGAACTCCGGCTCGTCGACCTCGACCGGAGCCTTCTCGGCGAGGTGATCGCGGTAGTTCTGCCCCGCGCAGAAGACGACCGAGGGGCGGAGCGGCGCGTCGAGGCGCACGTCGGCCAGCGGGCGCCATTCTCCGCGCGCGCTTTCCAGGTCGATGGCAGCCGCGAGAGCAGCATCGAGCCCGGGCACCTCCGTCACGAACGCGCGGTCTTCCTCGACGACCGCGGCCCACCGCTCGCCGCCGGCAACCACGCTGGCGAGGCGCATCAGACCTTTCTCGCCTGGCGATGACCTTCGTAGACGGCCTCGTACGTCCCTCGGGGCGCGGTCGCGTCGCCGATCATCTCGACACTCAGGCCCTGGTCCTTGACCAAGGAATAGAGGTGGTTATCCGACGTTCTCGCGGTCACCATAACGAGCCAGCCTGCGCTGAGAACGAGCTCCGACTCCTCGTCGTGCACGTTGTAGAGCGTGAGCTGGCCGCCTTCGATCGACTTGACGAAGTGGCTGGTAACCATCTCGACGCCTGCCTTGTAGACCTTGGGCAGGATCCAGTCGAGGTAGACGTCGAGGATCGTGTCGAGACCGATCATCGGCCAGCGCGTGACGATCTTCACCGAGTTGGTGCCGTTCTCCGCCAGACCGACCGCGCAGAGCGGGGCGATCACGCCGCAGTCGTCGTCGAGGACGACGACGTCGCCCGAGGGGTGCTCCTTCCCCGTGACCACGTCTTCCCAGCTGATGCACCTTCCGCTCTCGTGGCCAGGCAGCGGGTCCGCCGTCCAGCCTTGAAAGCCGTCCGTTCGATACTTCGAGCCCGTCGCTACTACCACGTGATCCGGCGCTTCCGAGGCCAGGACCTCTCCCAAGTTGTCAGCGGTGACCGGCGAGGACGTCCGGATCTCTGCGCCGTTCTTCCGTGCCTGCGCCTCGAGCCAGGTGGCGATTCGACCGAACTCGTCCCGGCTCGGGAGAAGCGACTGGAGGCGAACGTGCCCGCCCAGCTCAGCTTCCTGCTCGAGCACGACGACGTCGTGGCCCCGTGCAGCGCTCACCCGGGCGAACTCGAGGCCCGCCGGCCCGCCTCCGATCACCAGCACCTTCTTCGGAGTCGAGACGGGCGTCAGCGTCCCGCTCCCCCAGGTCGCTTCCCGCCCGATCTCCGGGTTGTAGACGCATTGGACGCGGGCACCGCGACTGACACTTTTCCAGCAGAAGTTGGCCGCGACGCACCTCCGGATGTCCTCCTCGCGACCTTCTTCAGCCTTGCGGGCCCAATCGGCGTCGGCAAAGAGCTGTCGCGCCAGGCAAATCGCGTCCGCATCCCCGCTCTCGAGCAGCATCTCGGCTACGTCGGGCGTCGTGATCCTCCCCACGAGTAGGACGGGCTTTGACGACACGTCCTTGATCCCGCGCGCATATCCCCGTTCCCAGCCCGCCTCGAATTCCATTGGCGTGTGGATAAACGCGTGGTGGACGCCCGCGGACACGTTGACGTAGTCGACCTGAGTCTGCTGCTCGAGGTCTTGGACGATCTGCTTCACGTCCTCCAGCTCGAGATCGCCCGGCCAGAACGACGTCGAGTTGATCCTGTAGCCGACGAAGACGTCCTCTGATACGGCCTGCCGCATGCGCTTGAGCGCCTCGACGGGGAAGCGCAGCCGATTCTCGTACGAGCCGCCCCACCGGTCGGTGCGCTTGTTGTAAAGCGGCGAGAGGAACTGCCACGGCAGGTATCCGTGGCTCAGGTGGAACTCGACCCCGTCCAGGCCCGCCGCTTCGGCCCGTGCCGCAGCGGCGCCGTAGGCGGTAAGGATCTCCTCGATCTCTTCCTCATCCAGCTCCTTCGGGATCGATCCGGCGGGAAACTCTCCCAGCGGGACCTGGCTCGGGGAGACCGTGTACCACGTTGCGTCAGGGTCGTAGGACGGCTCCTGCTTGAATGTGGGGAAGCCGCGGACGCCGGAGTGCCAGAGCTGGATCGCGAGCTTGCAGCCGTGCTCGTGGCAAACATCGGCGATCTTGGACAGCGGCTCGATCTGTCGATCGTCGAAGAGCTGCGGCATGAGGAGCGGCGCCATGATCGAGCTCGGGTGGACGTGCGTGGCACCGATGATGATGAGACCGACCCCGCCTTTGGCACGCTCGGCGTAGTAGGCGGTCGCCATATCCGTGAACAGGCCGTTCCAGGGATCCGAGACCCAGCTCGGACAGGTCGGCGGAAAGACGACCCTGTTCTTGATCGTCGTCTTGCCGATCTGCCACTCGGAAAACAGGCGGGGGTACGCCGTCATCGCTCCTCCCGACTCGTGTGAAATTGAGGCACCGTCGCTTGGGCCGCCAGCGTAGGAGGCTCGCGGGCACTGGGTCAAGCGCCGGCCCGAGTTCCGCCCAGCCGGCAATTGGGTAGATGGCTCGCATGGCCGAGGATCGCGAGAAGCAGACACGGCCTCCGGGCGAGGGCGAGCCAACCGATCCTGACCTGCCGCAGGACCCCGGCATTCCGGGCCCGAAGGTCGAGGAAGAACAGGAGCTGGAGCGAGAGCAGCCGCCCGGCCATGGCTTCCCCGGCCCCGCTCGTGAGCCGTGAGAGCCGATTCGGTAAAGTTGAAGGGGTGACTCGTAGACTCAGCAATCCAACGGGGAGCTAGCGGGCGAAAGCGCCCGCACGCGTTCCCCTGGCCTCTCGCACGAGAGGCTTTTTTGTTCTAGGAGCCGGAGCCTGATGGAGCGGTACGAGCCGGAGCAGGTCGAACGGAAGTGGCAGGCGGTCTGGGAACGTGAAGACGCTTTCCTGGTCTTGAATCCGACCCTGCCCATAAAGCCTGAGGACGCAGACAAGTCCTACGTCCTCGAGATGCTGCCTTACCCCTCGGGCGAGCTGCACATGGGCCACGTGCTGAACTACACACTCGGCGACGTGGTCACGCACGTGCGACGCCGCCGCGGCTTCCGCGTCCTGCGGCCCATGGGATACGACGCTTTCGGCCTGCCGGCGGAGAACGCGGCGATCCGCGAGGGCGGCCACCCGCGACTGATCACCGAGCGCAACATCGCTGCGATCCGAGAGCAGATGAAGCGCATGGGGTGGGCCGTCGACTGGTCGCGCGAAGTCTCGACGGCTGACCCGCGTTACTACCGTTGGACGCAGTGGCTCTTCCTGCGTTTCCTGGAGCGCGGGCTCGCGTACCGCAAGGAGGCGCTGGTCAAGTGGTGCCCGAACGACCAGACCGTGCTCGCCAACGAGCAGGTGATCGACGGCCGCTGCGAGCGCTGTGGGGCGGAGGTGGAGGCGAAGAGCCTCGAGCAGTGGTTCTTCCGCATCACGGCGTACGCGGACGCTCTCCTCGACGAGATGGATCTGCTCGAGTCCTGGCCCGAGCGCGTCCTCACGATGCAGCGAAACTGGATCGGCCGCTCTGAGGGCGCCGAAGCGATCTTCCGGATCGAGGAGCTCGACATCGACCTGCCGGTCTTCACGACGCGGCCGGACACGCTTTTCGGTGCCACGTTCTTCGTGCTCGCACCTGAGCACCCCCTCGTGCCTCAGCTGGTCGAGGGCACCGAGCACGAGGCCGCGGTCTTCGACTACGTGCGCCACACCGCCGCTCGCTCGGCGGTCGAGCGCGTAGACCCGGACCAGGAGAAGACGGGTGTCCTCACCGGCCGCTACGCGACCAACCCGGTGAACGGTGAACAGATCCCGGTGTGGGTCGCCGACTACGTGCTCATGGACTACGGGACGGGCGCGATCATGGCGGTCCCGGCTCACGACGAGCGCGACTACGCGTTTGCGAAGAAGTTCGGGCCACCGATCCGCACGGTCGTCGCCCCGGCGGAAGGCGACCCGGCAGAGGAGGGCGCCTTCGTCGAGCACACGGAAGGCGAGCAGCTCGTCGACTCCGGCCCGTTCACCGGGATGAGGAGCCCCGAAGCGAAGAAGGCGATCGTCGAATGGCTCGAGGCCAACCACCTGGGCCGGCCCGCCGTCGGTTACCGGCTCCGCGACTGGCTCCTCTCCCGCCAGCGCTACTGGGGCGCGCCCATTCCGGTCGTGTACTGCGAGGACGAGTGTGGCATCGTCCCGGTCCCGGACGAAGACTTGCCGGTGCTCCTGCCGGAGGTCGATGACTACGTCCCGAAGGGGCGCTCGCCGCTTGCGGCCGCCGAGGACTGGGTTCGGACGACCTGCCCGTCCTGCGGTGGGCCGGCGCGGCGCGAGACGGACACGATGGACACCTTCGTGGACTCCTCCTGGTACTTCCTCCGCTACACGGACCCGGAGAACGACGAAGCACCCTTCGGGACCGAGATCGCAAACTACTGGCTGCCCGTCAACCAGTACATCGGCGGGATCGAGCACGCGATCCTTCACCTCCTTTACGCGCGCTTCTTCACGAAAGTCATGCAGGAGATGGGGTTGGTGGACTTCCGGGAGCCGTTCGCGCGCCTGTTCAACCAGGGGATGATCTACCGCCACGGCGCCAAGATGGCCAAGTCGAAGGGGAACGTGGTTCCCCCAGACGAAATGATCTCGCACTACGGAGCCGACGCGACGCGGCTCTACATCCTGTTCATGGCGCCTGCCGACGAGGACAAGGAGTGGCAGGACACCGGCATCGAGGGCACGTCCCGCTTCCTGGCGCGGCTGTGGCGGCTGGCGCACGAGGTAGCCGAGCGCGGCGACCCCGGCTCACCGGACGACAGCCCGCTAGTTCGCACCACACACGCAACCATCCAGAAGGTGACGGACGACATCGAGCGACGTTTCCAGTTCAACACGCCGGTGGCCGCGCTGATGGACCTCTTGAACCGAGCCCAACACGCGAAAGACGACCCGGGCCAGGCGGCCGCCGTTCGGTTCGCCACGGAGACCATCGTCTCGCTTGTCCAGCCGTACGCCCCGCACATGGCGGAAGAGCTCTGGGAGCGGTTGGGTCACGAGCGACTCTGGGAGGAGAGCTGGCCGGAGCCGGATCCGGCACAGCTCGAGCGCGACACGTTCACCCTGGTCGTGCAAGTGAACGGCAAGGTGCGCGATAAGGTCGAGGTTCCCACCGGCCTCTCGGAGGACGAGCTCGTCGCGCGCGCCACGGAGCTACCGAAGGTTCGCGCTCATCTGGACGGCAAAGAGATCCGCAAGCGGATCGTCGTTCCCGGCAAGCTCGTGAACCTCGTCGTCGGTTAGCGCGGACTCGGCCGGCGCCCGCGAGCGCCACCGACCTCGGCGTCCGAGAGCTTCTCCATGAAGGCCGCCACTAGCCCGGTCGGCTCGCCGTCGTCCTTTCGCCGCACTGCCACGATCTGGCGCCGGGCCGGCTCGACATCAGCGATCCGAACGGCCACGAGGCTGCCGTCGGCGAGCTCGCCCGCGACCGCGGTCTGGGGAAGGAGGGCGACGCCGAGCCCCTGCTGCACCATCTTTTTCGCTGCATCGATGTTGTCGAGCTCCATGACGCCGCGCGGCGTCACTCCTGCCTCGCGGAAGAACGAGCTCGTGAGCCCGTGGTAGCTCGAGGTGCGATCGAAGAGGATGAGCTGCGCCTGGGCCATCTCCGCGATCGAGATGCGTGTGCGCGCGGCGAACGGATGCGAGGGGTCAGTGACCAGGACGAGCCTCTCCTCGTAGAACGGCACGCTTTGGATCTCTGGATGGAGAAGGGCACGCACGAGGCCGACCTCGACCTCGCCCCGCAAGACCATGTCGAGGATCTCCTCCGAGTGGCCGGTGCGCACGACCAGGCTCACGTTCGGCAGGTCGTCCGAAAAGCTCTTCAGGAGCGCGGGGAGGACGTAGGTGCTGACAGCCGGCGCGGCCCCGATCGCGAGCTCCCCGGCGCCTCCGCGAGCGAGCTCCTCCACGTGCCGGCGACCCTCGTCGACTGCGTCGAGCGCGCGCACGGCCCACGGGAGAAACGTCCGCCCCGGGTCCGTGAGGCGCATCCCGGTCGGAGTGCGGACGAAGAGAGGTACGCCGAGCTCCTGCTCGAGGCGCTGGATGCGTGCCGTCAAGGCCGGCTGCGTGATGAAGAGCTCGCCCGCCGCCTGCCCGAGCTTCCGGCTCCGGGCAATCTCGACGAAGCCTTCGATCTGCGCCAAACGCATCCATAGATCTTATCTATGTATTCAATCGAAGTAAACGATTGCGCTAATGGAGACTCCACACCTACACTCGAACGATGTTGCATTCGAGCTACGAGAGTGTCGAGAGCGACTCGCCCGTCGTGCCCGACCTGAAGGCGGTCATGACGCTCTGCACCGCCGAGGTGGCGGAGTGCACCTGTCCGGAATGGTGCGAGCGGGACCACGACCTGGATTAGGCCGGAGCTGCTCGACTCGCGAGCTTGGCCCCCGACGGCGCTTTAGGCGCCGTCTGTCTTGCCGGACATCGATGACAGAGGGAGAGGTATGAGCCAGTTCAACGGACAGGTGGGAGCGCTCGCCGAGGCGTGGGAAGGTGATCGCTGGGCGGGCATCGAGCGTGCGTACGGAGCGGAGGACGTCGCCCGCCTCCAAGGGTCGGTCAACGTCCAGCACACCCTGGCGGAGCTCGGCGCGAATCGCCTCTGGGAGCTCCTGAGCGGAGAGGGATACGTGCGCGCGCTCGGGGCCATCTCGGGCGGCCAGGCCGTCCAGATGGTGAAGGCCGGCCTCGACGCGATCTACCTTTCGGGTTGGCAGGTCGCCGCCGACGGGAACCTCGCGGGCGAGGTCTATCCGGACCAGAGCCTCTATCCGGCGAACAGCGTCCCTGCGACCGTCAAGCGCCTCAACAACGCACTCCGGCGGGCCGACCAGATCGAGTGGGCCGAGGGCAAGAGCGACACGTACTGGCTCGCCCCGATCGTCGCCGACGCGGAGGCCGGGTTCGGCGGGCCGCTGAACGCGTTCGAGCTCATGAAGGGGATGATTGAGGCTGGCGCCGCGGGTGTGCATTTCGAGGACCAGCTTGCGTCCGAGAAGAAGTGCGGGCACCTGGGTGGCAAGGTGCTCGTCCCCACGAGCCAGTTCGTGCGGACGCTGAACGCCGCCCGCCTCGCGGCCGACGTCATGGGGGTACCGACGGTGCTAGTCGCCAGGACGGATGCTCTCTCCGCCACGCTCCTGACGAGCGACGTGGACGAGCGCGATCGCGATTTCGTGACCGGCGAGCGGACCGCCGAGGGCTACTTCCACGTTCAGCAAGGGCTCGAGCCCGTGATCGCCCGCGCGCTGGCCTACGCGCCCTATGCCGACGTTCTCTGGTTCGAGACCTCGACGCCGGACCTCGATGAGGCCCGTGCGTTCGCCGATGCGGTCCACTCGGAGTTTCCCGGCAAGCTCATGGCCTACAACTGCTCACCGTCCTTCAACTGGAAGCGTGCTCTCGACGACGAGTCCATCGCGAGCTTCCAGGACGACCTCGGGGCGCTCGGCTACAAGTTCCAGTTCATCACCCTGGCGGGTTTCCACGCGCTGAACGAGTCGATGTTCGAGCTGGCGCGCGGCTACGCGGAGGAGGGCATGACGGCCTACGTCCGGCTGCAGGAGCGGGAATTCGAGCTCGAGTCCGAGGGCTACACGGCGACGCGCCACCAACGGGAGGTCGGCGCCGGGTATTTCGACGCCGTCTCCGAGGCGGCTTCGGCGGGCGCAAGCTCGACGCTCGCGCTCAAGGGGTCGACCGAGGAAGCGCAGTTCGACGCGGCCAGCCCGGCTGCGAAGCGCTAGGGGTCTTAGCGCTCGGTCGCGACGCGGAGCCCGAGCGCAATGAGAACGGCGCCGGTGACCCCTTCGACCGTACGACGAATTCCGGATCGGCGCAGAAGGTCGCTCGCCCTTGCGACAGCCACCGCGTAGGCGGCCAGCCATACGAGCGTCAGAGAGCAGAAGACGAGGCCGAGTAGCAAGAGCGCGGAGAACGACGTGCCGGAGCGAGGAGCGAACTGAGGCAGGAGACTGGTGAAGAAGACTGCCATCTTCGGGTTCCCGAGGTTGCTGACCACGCCCTGACGCAGGGCGACGCGGCGGTCGATTCTCCGTGGCGAGGGAGCGGCGACCGTCACCGCGCGGGATCGGCCGAAGGCTGAGCTCACGGCCCCGAACAGCGCCTGCGCTCCCAGGAATACGAGGTAGCCCGCGCCCACGAGCTTGATCGCGAGGAACGCCGGCTCCGACGCGAGCAGGAGCGCTGTGAGGCCCGTGCACGTCGCGAGCGTCCACACGGCTTGTCCGGTCGCAACCCCGAGCGCGGTGAAGACACCGGCTCCCCGCCCGGCGGCGAGCGTGTTCCGGACCGTCAATGCGGTATCCGGTCCGGGTACCGCGATCACGAGCAGGGAGACGCCGAGAAAGCCCACGATCTGGTTGGCCACGCGCTCGATCTTGTGCCACCCAGGTTCCTCTTGCAAGGAATTCGCGTTCGT
Source organism: Gaiellaceae bacterium (assembly GCA_035296825.1). Lineage (GTDB taxonomy): Bacteria > Actinomycetota > Thermoleophilia > Gaiellales > Gaiellaceae > DASQGA01. Next base: position 16,371 of record DATHAG010000200.1, read on the forward strand.
TCCGGCACGCTCGGTTCGCCACTCGCGCGTCTTTCCACGCGAGCATCGAAGCGTGCAGATGCCGACGATCTCGCGCAGGCGCGCGGCCGCCTACGCTCTCGCCGTCCTCCTTCTCCTCGCTGTCGGAGGTCGCTTTGCGCTGGGCGGGGGAGACGGTCGGGCTAGCCCTGAACCGTCGCGGGCGCCCGCAGGCACGCTAGCGGCCGAGACAGCTCCTGCCCGCGTTCTGCTGGTTCATGTTGTCGGCGCGGTGCGAAAGCCGGGCCTCTATCGACTGCGGGAAGGCAGTCGTACCGCGGACGCGATTCGCCAGGCTGGAGGAGCGAAGCCGAAAGCGGCCCTCGAGCTCGTGAACCTCGCCTCCCCGGTTGCGGACGGGCAGCAGGTGCGGGTCCCCGCGCGTGGCGACTCTGGGCCGACTGAGGCCGCGGCAGGTGGGCTCTCAGGTTCCACCCCGCCGGGTGGAAAGATTCACCTGAACTCCGCGACGCTGGAGCAGCTCGACACGCTTCCCGGGATCGGGCCGGTCACTGCTCAGAAGATCCTGGCCTATCGAACCGAACATGGCGCGTTCCAGGCGGTCGAGGAGCTCGACGCCGTTCCGGGCATCGGGCCCGCTCGCCTTGAGGAGCTGAAAACGCTCGTCGACCTGTGAGGAGCCGGATCCGGCTACGCGCGCCGCACCTCGTCCTCGGCTGCTTCTGCGCGGGACTTGGCCTATCCCTCGTCGTCCGCGCCCCAACCTTTGCTCTGGCGCTCATGGCAGGGGTTCTGGCCCTTGGCTCCGTCTGGCTCGGAACTGGACGAACGGTGGCCCTGGGGACGGCCCTGCTTCTGGCCGGGCTCTGGTGGGGAAGCGCTCGACTCGAGCAGATCGATCGGAGCGAGCTCGCTTCCGCCGCCGGAGAAGCTGGATCCGCGCTAATCGAGGTGACGGGGCCGGCACGCCGTAGCGCGTTCGCCATACGGGTCCCGGTCCGGGTGCACAGGTTCGGGTCGGAGCGCACGGACGAGCCTTCGCGCCTGGAGCTTCCGCGCGGCCGCGCGCCGCCTCAGGGATCGCTGCTCGAGGTGGTCGCGAGCCTCCGCCTCCCCCGTCGCGCCCAAAAGGGAGAGCGATTCGACGAGGCTGCCTATCTGAGGCGGCAGGGCGTCCACGTCGTGCTCCGCGCTGATGAATACCGCGTCGTTGGCCATCGGGGCGGGATCGGAGGGCTCGCGGACGCCCTGCGGCGTCGCGTCGACCGGTCGCTCGCACCAGGGCTCGACGGCGAGCGGCGGGCAGTCGTTGCCGGCGTCGTGCTGGGAGAGGATGAAGGGCTTGACAAGGACCTCCGCGACGACTTTCGCGCCTCGGGTCTTTACCACCTCCTAGCGGTGTCCGGCCAGAAC
>DATHAG010000201.1:0-4739 GCA_035296825.1 Gaiellaceae bacterium
CTCCAGCTTTGCGAACAGTACGAGGTTCTCCCGCGCCGAGAGCCGCCCGTAGAGGCCGGCGCGCTGCGGGACCCAGCCGATCCGCGGCGGAGGGTCGGCCGCAGTTACACGGCCGTTGCTCGGGGCGAGTGCGCCGGCGAGGACGGCGAGCAACGTCGACTTGCCGGCACCGTTCGGGCCGATCAGTGCGAGGGTCTCGCCGGCCCTCACCTGGATGCTCGTCGGAGCCAGGGCGATCTGGGACCCGAAGCGACGCGAGACCCCGTCTGCTGCCAAAAGGGCAGTCGTCAGCGTCCGCCGTGCCTGTCAGGCTTGTATCCGACGACGGCGATCACGCCGGCGGCCACTGTAGCAGCGTGCCGGTGACCGGACTCTACGACCACCAGCGAGAAAGGCCTGCAAGCAGGCCTAATGCATCCACGGCGCGCTCGGACCCGTGGGATTGGTGGAGCGAGGTCGACGGCGCTCTGGCGCTCCAGCCCGAGCCCTTTCCTGCGCCCGCGGTGAGGCCGCGAGGCCGGTCGAAATTGAAAGAGCTCCGGACCTCCGGTACCGTGCCGCGGATGGCCTGGCCCCAAGCTCCAGGGCTTGCCACCCGTGTCGCCCTACGCGATCAGGCACGCCTGAGAGCCCGCCGTGCGCGGCGGATCGCAGCGCTCCTCGTCGTCGCAGGCGTCTGTGTGGTAACCCTTCTCCTGACCGCATTCGGTACGGGAGGCGCGACGCTTGCCTCATCGACGGGCCCGGCTCCGGCCGAGCGGCTGCTGCCTTCTGGGCCGCCCCAGCCGCAGGTCGTCGCGCTCAGGGACTCGCTCCGTGTCCAGCTCCCGATCGCGCAGGGGCGTGTGACCGCGATCGGATACCACGCCTCCGGCACAAGTGCCCTGGCCCTCGAGCCCGTCGGGACGCAGGCGAACGCAGGCCTCTTCGGCCGCCTCGTCCACCGCCTTCTGGGTGACTCGAGCTCAGGGCTCCGCTACTACCTCGTCGAGGGTGGCGTCGGCCCGCAGACAAGCGGCCTCGACGTCGGCGCACCCGTAGACACGGATGTCTACGCGCCGGTCGACGGGACGATCATTGCTATCTCGGACCAGATCGTGAACGGCACACGGTACGGCGTCCGGATCGACCTGCAGCCGTCCGGGAATCCGGGCTATGTCGTCACCGTCGAGAACCTGCGGGCTGACCCGTCTTTGAACGTCGGCACGACGGTCTCGGCGGCCCGATCGAAGATCGGCCGCGTCATCGACCTCTCCTCTGTCGAGCGCGCAGGGCTCGCGCGCTTCACACAGGACCGTGGCCAGCACGTTCACATCGAGGTGCATGCCGCCGCCTCGCTGACGAGCCCCTGATGGTCTAGCACGCTGCCCGCCGACACGATCCGCGGCCTGCTCTTCGACTTCGACGGGCTGCTCGTCGACACCGAGGCCGGCGCCTATCGCTCCTGGTGCGAGATCTACGAGGAGCACGGGCACGAGCTCGCGTTGGAGGACTGGGTTGCCAACGTCGGTACCCTCGGAGATCCCTTCGACCCCGTTCGCCAGCTCGAAGAGCTGACGGGGGCTGGGCTCGACCGCGCCACGCTCGTCACCCGGCAGGGCGAGCGCGAGCGCGAGCTCTCTGGCGCCGAAGACCTGTGCGAGGGCGTCCAGGACTATCTCGAGGCCGCCAAACGTCTGGGTCTTGACGTTGCGATCGTGAGCAGCGCGGGCGACGCGTGGGTGCTCTCCCACGTCCGTCGGCTCGGAGTCGAGCACGTCTGGCGCTCCATCACGTGCGCAAATGGGGACGCGAGCCGGGCCAAGCCCGCTCCCGACCTCTACCTGGAGGCTCTGGACGGGCTCGGGCTGCAACCCGGCGAGGCGGTCGCCTTCGAGGACTCGTTGCACGGAGTTCAAGCGGCGAAGGCGGCCGGGCTCTTCTGTGTCGCCGTCCCGAATCCGGTCACGGCTCGCCTCGCCCTTGACGAGGCCGACTTGGTTATCCGGTCGCTCGCCGATCTCCCGCTCGACGAGCTTCTGCATACGATCGCGCTAGATGGTTGATTGGCAATTACCACACCCTCGGCTGGCGGCCCGCCCCCGCGGGCACGCCAATTACCGACCAACCATCTAGATGAGGATCCTCTTCGTAGGGGACGTATTCGGGCCCGCCGGCCGGCGCGCGGTCGAGACCGAGCTCCCGGACCTGCGCGGGCGCCTCGAAGCGGACTTCTGCATCGTGAACGGCGAGAACGTCGCCGACGGCGCCGGCATCACCGTGAAGCTCACGGAGAAGCTCCTCGCATCGGGGGCCGACGTCGTCACGACCGGCAACCACATCTGGCGCCGCCGCGACGTCTACCCGCTCCTGGAGTCGAGCTCCCGCGTGATCCGCCCGGCCAACATCGCCGCACCGGGTGCGCCGGGACGCGGCCTGACCGTGCAGCCCGCAACCGACGGAACGCCGGTGGCCGTCGTGAACCTCCAGGGAGCCCTCTTCCTGGACGTTTACGTACATCCCTTCGGCGTCGTCGACGAGCTTGTCGAAGAGGCTCGGCGCTCGAGTCCCGTGATCGTCGTTGACTTCCACGCGGAAGCGACCAGCGAGAAGATCGCGCTCGCTCGGATGCTCGACGGACGTGTCACGGCGGTGCTGGGGACGCACACGCACGTGCAGACCAACGACGCCCGCATCCTGCCCGGCGGCACCGCGGCGATCACGGACGCGGGCATGACCGGCCCGCACGACTCGGTGATCGGCGTCAAGGCCGAGCTCGCGATCGAGCGAATGAGGACCGGTCTCCCCATCCGGTTCGAGCCGGCCAGCGAGGACGTCCGGATCGAGGGGGTGCTCGTCGAGTGCGGGCTGGATGGACGCGCTACGAGCTGCGAGGCCGTACGCGTGCCCGTCCAGTGAGCATGCTCCGAACGAGCGCGAGGAGCAGGCCGACGAGCACGAGGTCGCGAGCGAGCACAAGCCACCCGACCCGTCCCAGGTCGACGACGTCCCAGTAGCGCGTCGGAAACCACAGTTGGGTCAGGACGAGGGCCGTCACGAATAGAACCGGTGTCGCGAGCCCGGAAACGGCGACCGCGAGCGGCACGAGTGGAACGAGCCAGATCAAAAACTGGGGCGACAGGACTTTCCCGAACGCAACGAAGGCGACGACTGCCGCAGCCGAGCCGCCCAGGAGCCCTGCCACTGGGTCGCGGGCTCGCGTGACTGCGAGCCAAATCGCCACGACGGCCACGATCTGGAGCAGCGTCTGAACCGAGGCCAATCGATCTGAGAGTGAGCCGGAAAGGTTCTGTGACCCGAAGGTCGAGACGACGGTCGGCTCGTACAACCCGAGCTGCTTCCCCGCCAGGAGGACCGCAGCGCCGAGACTTTCGATCTGGAGCGGCCTGTCGGTCTGGCGCTCGATGCTCGCCCAAACGCCTTCGGGAGCAAGCAGGAGAAACGGCAGAAAGCACAAGAAGACCGTGCCCATGAAGGTGACCAGAGCCGCGAGGGCGTTCTGGCGTCCGCGCCGGGCGGCGTAGACGAGGGCGACCGGCAAGAGGACGGCCGGATAGAGCTTCGCGGCCGTTGCAAGGCCGAGAACGCCGAGCCCTAGCTGGTCACGACCACTAACGAGAGCGGCGAGGGCCGCGGCGGTGAGGAGCGCGGGCCAAAGGTCGAAACGCGTCAGGACGACGGTTCCGAGGGCAAGGGGAGCGAGCGCCGCGAGGGCTACGGATCCGTACAGCTGTCGCCCCGCCAGCCCGACCCGCGCCAGGGTTGCTGCGACCAGGGCCACGATCCCCATCCCGCAGGCGAGCATCAGGATCTCGAAGAGCGTCCGGTAGTCGGCCGACGGACCGAGGGCGGGGAGCACGAACGCCGGCAGGGCTGCCGGCGGATACTCGGGCCGGAAATCCCGGTAGGGCACCTGGCCCGCGGTCATCGCTTCGCCGTAGCGCTCGTAGACCGGCGTGTCGACGATCTGATAGTCCGTCCACGGCGCGAGGTGGAGAACCGCCCAGCCGATCGCAAGCAACGCCGCTCCTGCGAGCGCGGCGCCGGTCCAGGACGCCCTAGGCCGGGGCGGCGGGGACGAGCTCTCGAACCTCGTGGGCACCGGACTCGACCGGCTGGAGCTCGCGGGGCCTGGCGGCGGGGGCGAGCAGGGCGAACGCGACGAACGGGAAGAACCATGGGAGGTAGAGGTAGAACCAGTGTGTTAGCACGAGCTCGAAGCCGATCAGGAGCACCCCAGAGAGAGCAGCAAGCCGCAACGGGGTCTTCACTCGCGGGACGAAGGCGAGCGCGACCGAGGCCACCAGGAGCAGCACCTTGAGCACGGACTGAACCAGGTGCAGGTCGGGATAGCCAGGGTACTCGCCCCAGTGCCAGATCGAGAATGGAGACGGACGGTCGAGCTGCCACCCGAAGGTTCGGTCCCAAAAGAGGCGCAGCGCGTGCAGGGGGTCCGGCTCGAGGAAGACGACCGAGAAGGCGAGGACCGTGGCAATGATGAAGCCTCCGGCGAAAGCCGTCGTCGTACGCAAGCTTCGACGGCTCAACGCTCGCGGATACGAGGCCCAAAGCGGCAAGAGAAGGAGCGAGGCGAACTTCGTCCAGGAAGCGAGCGCCAGGAAAAATCCCCGGGCTGGGGCCCTGTTCAAAAGCCAGAACCCCCAGATCAGGAGCGCGGGCATGAGCGCGTCGTTCGAGTTCGAGTTCGAGACGTACTGGGTGAAGGGGTAGGCGGCCCA
>DATHAG010000202.1:0-14108 GCA_035296825.1 Gaiellaceae bacterium
CCCTGTCCACCTTGAAGAGGTCGGGCACCGATCCCGTGTAGGTGACGAGGACCGTGGCACTCCCCTCGATATCCCGCAGCGTGAAGGTCTTCGGCACCGTGCGCCCGTCGCCGCGAATGGGGCCGACGACCTTGCCCGCCAGGCTCACCTTGCCCGGGTGGTCAGCGAGCTGGCTCGGGCGGAGAGAGGGCGTCGAGCCCCCTGCCAGGCTCGTGTAGAGCAGGAAGACGGCCAGAACAGCCGCTACCGAGAGCGCGATGATCAGCCGCGCGGGACTCCGCCTCCGGGCCACACGTCGAGTGTAGCTCCGTGCAGCCTATTTACGGCTCAGTTAGCTGCTCAGTGCTGCTCGGGCGCGAGGGTTGGGCTCCGGAACGGGATCCGGTACCCGTGGTCGCGGCAGAGCGAGCCCGGAGCGTCCTCGGTCAGAGCGTCGCAGTACCCCTTGCCGTACGCGGCGCGCATGAACGCAGCGACGACCTCGAGGTTCCATTCGGAGACGTCGTTCGCCTCACACCAGAGGTCGGCCAGGCGAACATCGATGTCCAGCTCGAGGAGCTCTATGCGGGTGGGTCGCTTTCCCATGCAGAAAAAGGTAGTAAGGGCGTCGGACGGCGTTCTGCCGACGGCCCGGGCGGGACAAGTCCCGCCCCTACGGTGACTCGCGTTACTCGGGATCAGTAGGGACAAGGCTTGCCGCGCCCGTAGGCTTCACGCATGTCGACGATCAGCGTCGGCCCGGCCCGCGTTCCAAGCCGGGAGAGCCCGGAAGCCGCCGTCAGGCTGCTCTCGGAAGGCGGCTACTCGGCGTGCGAGGTCGACTTCGCGAGCGGCTTCTGGATGGACAAGGACTGGGCGGCGGAGTTCGGCAGGCTGGCGGCGGCCGACGGCATCACGCTCTCCGTGCACGCCCCGATTCCGGCCTTTCTCGGCCATCTCGAGCGGGACATGAAGCACAAACGGGCCACCGGGATGCTCGACCACTCTGCCGGCATCGCGATGGCCTGCGGGGCCCAGGTCGTCGTCATCCACCCGGGCTTTCTGCTCGGACGGACGCGGGAGGAGGCGCTCGAGTCCGTCGCCGCGCAGCTCGCCGAGCTTCGCGAGCGGCTCGTGGCCAAGGAGCGAACGGTCCCGTTCGGAGTCGAGGTGATGGGCCGCGTTCGGGAGCTCGGCACCGCCGAGGACGTCTTCTGGCTCGCGGCGCGCCTCGACTGGGTCCGCCCCGTGATCGACTTCGCGCACCTGCACGCCGTCACCGACGGGGCCTTCACCGATCCAGACGCTTTTACCTCGGTGCTGGAAGCGACCGACCAGCTACTCGAGCCCGAGGCGTCGTTCCACATCCACTTCTCGGCGATCCAGTACGCGAACAGGAACGAGACGAAGCACCTGCCGTATGGGCAGGGGACGCTCCGTGCAGAGCCGCTGCGCGAGGCCCTCGACCGCTTCGACCGCTCCGCGACGGTGATCTCCGAGTCGCCGAACGACGAGAGCCACCAGGCGATTCGGGCGATTCTCCTCGGCTCGAGGGTCTAGTCGGCGGTAGCACTCGGCACGCCGATCGTCGAACCCGCTCGTCGGCCTTGCGATTACCTTCGTGATCCTTCGTATCACGTGGGATTCATTGTGGACAGTTCGCGCAGGGTGACCGGCCTAGGGGCGTCATCCCCACCGGATAGAGTCGCTTCGTGGCGCGGTTCGGACGCGATAGCGAGCTCGACGCATCGGCCGGTGAGCACGACCGAACCCGCGCCTTGGAGCGCTTCACCGTTCGTGTAGCGATGACCCTCGGGATCATCGGGATCGGAACCGCACTCGCGGCAATTCTCGGCACGCAGGACGTCGACGCATGGATCGTCGGACTCGTCGTCTCGACCGTTAGCGTCGTGCTTGCCGCCGTCCTCTGGACCCGGCGAACGCCGTAGAAAACGACAGAGGGCGGCCGGAGCCGCCCCTGTCGGTGCTGGTCGTACTCGGACTACGACTACTTGGAGATCTCCTCGACGACCTGTCCGGTCTCCGAATCGTCCCCCTGGCGCGCTACGTCGGCCTGCGCGACGATGCCGACGAGCTCGTCGCCCTCGACAACCGGAAGCCGGCGAACCTTGTTGCCAGCCATCTTTCTGAGCGCCGTGTTGAGGTCGTCGTCCGGGGACACGGTCTCAACGTCGCTGGAGGCGATTTCCCCGATCGTGGTCGAGGTCGGATCGCGACCCTCGGCCAACACGCGGACTACGAGGTCGCGGTCGGTGACGATACCGAGGAGTCGGCCGTCCTTGGCGACCGGGACCGAGCCCACGTCCTCCGAGGCCATGATCTTCGCGGCTTCGACGGTCGTGCTCGAGGGATCGCAACTCGTCGGGTTCTTCGTCATGACGTCTCTGACCTGTTCCATGGTTTGCTCCTTTTGTCGCTGCCTTCCCCCTACCCCGCGTTCGATCGGCAAAACAGGGGAAGTGAGCTGGCGGAGCCGCCGGACTCGTCAATTCCGCTTCGGTCCGAGCTGGCGAAAGCGCTCCCATCGAGCCAGAGGGCGATCCCGCGGCTGGGAGAGATTCATCGCTGTGTTCACGAGCTCGACGTGGGTGAACGCCTGCGGGAAGTTTCCGACGAGGAGCTCGTTCTCCGAGTCGTACTCCTCCGAGATGAGGCCGACGTCGTTTCGAAGCGCGAGTAGCCGCTCGAAGAGCTCCACCGCGTCGTCGTGCCGCCCGATCAGGTTCAGGTTGTCGGCCAGCCAGAACGTGCACGGAAGAAACGCTCCTTCTCCCGGCGGAAGCCCGTCGACGTGCGCTGTCTCCTCGTCGTGCCGGTAGCGCATCACGAAGCCGTTCTCGCAGAGATCCCTCTCGATCGCCTCGGCCGTCCCCCGCACCCGCTCGTCGGACGGAGGCAGGAACCCGACCAGAGGCATGAGCAAGAGGCTCGCGTCAAGCTTCTTCGCGCCGTAGAACTGGACGAACGAGTTCAGTTCGGGGTCGAATCCTTGCCGCATGACCTCGTCGTGGATTTCCTGGCGCAGACGCCGCCAGCGGTTCACCGAGCCGTCGGCGTGACTGTGCACGGCCCGCGCGGCCCGATCGGCGGCCAGCCAAGCCATCACCTTCGAGTGAGTGAAATGGCGGCGGGGGCCGCGTACCTCCCAGATCCCGTTGTCCGGTTCTCGCCATTCCGACTCCAGGCGATCAAGGAGCTTCTTCTGAATCGCCCACGCTCGCGACTCGGCCTCGAGACCGAGCTCCTCGGCATGGTAGAGCGCGTCCATGACCTCGCCGTAGACGTCGAGCTGCTTTTGATCCGACGCGGCGTTCCCGATGCGAACCGGCTTTGAGTCCCTGTAGCCGGGGAGCCAGGCCACCTCAAACTCGGTCAGGCGCCGCTCCCCCGCGACCCCGTACATGATCTGGAGGTCCGCCGGATCACCGGCGATCGCGCGCAAGAGCCAGTCGCGCCAGGCACCGGCCTCTTGCGTGAAGCCCGCTTCCAGGAGCGCGTCGAGGGTGAAAGCTGCGTCTCTGAGCCAGCAGTAGCGGTAGTCCCAGTTGCGGACACCCCCGAGAAACTCCGGCAGCGAGGTGGTGGGGGCCGCCACGATGCCGCCTGTCGGCTCGTAGGTGAGCGCTTTCAGGACGATTAGGGAGCGCAGGACCTCGTCGCGCCACGGGCCTTCGTATCGGCAGGCGTCCGCCCACTGGCGCCACCAGGCCTGCGTCTCGACGAGGGCTCGACCCGGCTCGATCTCTCGCGGCAGCGGCTCGTTCGACGCGTACCAAGTCAAGACGAAAGGCACCTGCTCTCCCTCCGACACGGTGAAGTCTGAAACGGTCGAGAGGTCTTCTCCCCGCGTCTCTACCGGCGTCCGGAGGCAGAGGCCGTCGGGCCCCGCGATGTACGTCGTCGCGTCGTCGATGCGCCGTACCCAGGGGACGATCGAGCCGTAGTCGAAGCGGACGATGAGCTCCATGCGCATCTCGACACGACCGCTCAGTCCCTCCACGATCCGGACAACGTCGGGGTCGCGCTGGCGCGGAGGCATGAAGTCGATGACGCGGACGGACCCGTCATCCGTCTCGAAGTCGGTCTCCAGGATGAGCGTGCTGTCCCGGTAGCGCCTTCCCAAGGGCCGCGCCTGCCCTTTCGGCGCGACGAGCCAGCGACCGTGGTCGGGCCCCCCGAGCAGGGCCGCGAAAAATGCTCCCGAATCGAACCGCGGCATGCAAAGCCAGTCGATCGACCCATCCCGACCGACCACGGCCGCGGTCTGCGTGTCGCCGATCAGCCCGTAGTCTTCGATGCGAAGCGGCACACGGCCATTGTGGCCGGTGCGGCTGTCTTCTAGACGGCGAGCGCGAGCTGGCGGTCGGCGCGCGAGTCCGGCTGCGGCCTCGTAGCCGGCCTGTGGGTCGAGCCCAGGCCGTGCCGGAGCCGCAGGCGAGCGAAGCGCTCGGAGATCTCCTGCTGGTACGCCTTGGGGGCGTACGCCCGCCGCCCGTACAGCTCGACGTAGCGCGGATAGAGCCACGGATACGTGCGCTCCATCCAGGGCATGAAGTGCTCCCGAATCGACGGACGCACGTGCAGGACAATGGGTGTTGCCCACTGCACGCCTGCCGCCGCACACGCAGCGATCACCTCGTCCAGATGCTCCTCGTCGTCGGTCAACCCAGGCAGGATCGGCGCAACTAGGACTCCGGTGCGGATGCCCGCGTCGGCGAAGCGCCCGAGAATCTCGAGCCGTTTAAGGCCCGGGGGTGTTCCGGGCTCGACCACGCGCCGAACCGCCTCGTCGAGCATGCCGACGCTCATCGAGACGCTGAGACCCGCGACCTCATTCAGCCGCCGGTAGACGTCGAGGTCGCGAAGGATGAGCGTGGACTTCGTGAGCATCGAGAGGGGATTCTGGAAGTCCGTCAGCGCCTCGAGCACACTGCGCGTCAACTTGTACCGGCCCTCGCAGTGCTGGTACGGATCGGTCGCGGTGCCCATCGCGATCGTCTCGCCCTCCCAGCGCGGCGACGCCAGGTTGCGCCGCAGAGCTTCGGCGACGTTGACCTTCACGATGATCTTGGACGAGAAGTCCTCGCCGATCCCGAGGTCGAGGTAGGCGTGGTACGCCCGTGCGAAGCAGTAGTGGCAGCTGTGCGTGCAGCCCCTGTATGGATTCACGGTCCACCGGAACGGAACGCGGCTCGACTCGTGCACGCGGTTCACAGCGTTCTTGCACTCCTCCTCGAGGTACTGCGCCCTCGCCATCCGGGCACTATAGAACATATGTTCGATGAAGCGCTGCCTACGCGGCTTCGCGCAGCGACTCGAGCTCCCGGAGCTCGGAGAGTCGCTCCAGAGCGCGCGCCTCGATCTGCCGCACTCGCTCGCGCGTGACGCCGAGCCTCCGCCCGATGTCTTCGAGCGACACGGGCCCCGCATCGCCGTTCATGCCGTACCGGAGCTTGATCACGACGCGCTCCTTCTCAGGGAGCTCCCCGACAGCGTGCCGCAGAGCCTGCTCTGCAAGGCTCACGTGCACCTCCTCGGAGGGCTCGGGCGACTCACCCGCGACCAGGTCGCCGAAGGAGGTGTCTTTCCCCTCGCCCACCGGCTTGTCGAGGCTCGCGACAACCCGGGCCGCCTCCCGCGCCTCCCGGACTTGTTTCTGCGGCAGCTTGGTCGCTTTCGCGATCTCCTTGTCGGTCGGCTCACGCTCCAGCTTGGCCCAGAGTTCCCGCTCTGCCCTCGAGATTTTCTGCTCCCGCTCGACGATGTGCACCGGGATCCGGATGGTGCGCGCCTTGTTCGCAACCCCGCGCTGCACGGCCTGGCGGATCCACCAGGTCGCGTAGGTGGAGAACTTGTAGCCCCGCCGCCAGTCGAACTTCTCGACGGCTCTGATCAGGCCGATGATGCCTTCCTGGATTAGATCGAGGAGCGAGAGCCCGTGGCCCTGGTACTTCTTGGCGATCGAGACCACCAGCCGCAGGTTGGAGTTGATCATCCGGTCCTTGGCGGCCTTGTCGCCGCGCTCGATCAGCTTCGCGAGCTCCACCTCCTCGAGCGCGGTCAACAGCGGATGCCGCCCGACCTCGTTCAGGAAGAGCTGAAGCGCGTCCGTCGTCGACGTCGCAAGCTCACCGTTCAGGTACGCCGCCGGGACGCTGTCCTCGCGTGCACAGTCGTCGGTGACCTCGACGCCGCGAGACTCGATGAGATCGTAGAGCTCCTCCACTCCCGCCTCGTCGAGCTCGTGCACTTGCACGAACTGGTGGAGCTCGGAGATGTGCAAGCATCCGTTCTCCTCTCCCCGGTCGAGGAGGGCTTCGATCTGTGCTTGTAGCGATTGCTCGGTAGCCATTGTCCTTTTCGTGCCCGAACCCTCCTTAGGCTAATCAGACGGGTGGCGGAACCGCGGCCGCGCGGCGGCTGGCCCCGACGGAAGCGGCGATCACGAGCACGATAGCCACGGACTCGAGCAGTGTGAGCCGTTGCGAGAGGATCAGGGCCCCAGCCAGCGCCGCGGCCGCAGGCTCGAGGCTCATCAGGATCCCGAAGGCGGAGACGCTGATCCGGCGAAGTGCGCTCAGCTCCAGAAGATACGGAACGACCGAGGCCAGCAGCGCGACGGCGACGCCGACCCCGAGTAGGGACGGATCCAGGAGGTCACCTCGAACGGACGCGACTCCGAGTGGGGCCATCAGGATGGCTGCGACCAGCATCGCGATCGTCAGCCCGTCCAGCAGCGGCCAGGTCGACGTCAACCGCTTGCCGACCACGATGTACAGAGCCCAGCACCCGCCCGCGCCGAGCGCGAGGAGGAGCCCGACATCGTCCACGTCAACGCGCGGGCTCCCGAGGAGCGCCACGCCCGCGCCGGCGAGCAGGACCCACAGGAAGTCCTGGACGCGACGCGATCCGAGCGCCGCGACGAGCAGCGGTCCAAGGAACTCGGCTGTGACGGCGACTCCAAGCGGAACCCGGTCGATCGACGCGTAGAAGAGCGAGTTCATGGCCGCGAGGATCCCGCCGAGCGCGAGCACAGGCGTGAGAGGCCGCCCCCGGAGCCGACGGAGGGCGCCCCGGCTCAGGGCGAGGAGGATCGCCGCGCCGAAGGCCTGCCGCAGCCAGACGGCGCCGAGCGCGCCCGCCTCCTCGAAGAGGGTTGTCGCGATCGCGGCGCCACATTGAACGGACAAGGCGGCGCCGATCACGAGCAGTGGAGCGGGCGTTCGGCCGAGCAGGCGGCGCGGAAGGGTTTGCTCTGCAGGCGGTGTTGCGACTGCCATCCGGCGATCGTAGGGCGATCCCAGGCACGCCGCGAAGTTCACCCTTTCGGGCGTTCCTTCACCGTTTCCGGGGGATTGCCACACGGTATCGGCGTGCCGATCCCAGGGATTGCCGTAAACCGCTCCGAAGGGAATCTCATGCCGTACCGCACCTGGATGTTCCGCCTCTCCTTGACCGTGCTCCCCGTGATCGCGCTTCTCGACGGCGCAGTGCGCGGGTGGCGCTGGCCGTAGGCCGCTCCAATCACCACTTCGAGGGATGCCGTGATGTCCCAGCCGGGTGCAATACTTCCTTTGTTCTAGGTAATTGTCCGGGAGCGGCCCCCGGCCGGACAAGGGGGTAACACATGCTCTACGGGACGCGGACACGCATTCTCATAGTCATGCTCGCACTGCTGATTGCGGTCGCGGGTGGACAACTCGACGGCTGGACCTGGACGTAGGGGCGGAGCGGGCAGGCTCATGCCGCTGAGAACGCCTCTTCCTGGAGTCCCCCGGGAGACGACCTGGCTCCTGCCGATCGTCGCTCCGGTCGCGCTCGCCGGGGCCGCCGTTGCAATCGCGGCGACAGTGGTGTTCGCCCGTTCCGCGCCGGACCCGGGGGATCTCCTCGGCCTGCTTGCACTCTTTGCGGCCGCGGCCTTCGTTGAGGCGTTTCCGGTCCCTATCGAGGACGTGTACCAAGACAAGAGCGAGACGTCTCTCGCAAACGTCTTCATCGTGGGCACGGCAGTCATCTACGACTGGTCCGCCGCGACGGTGCTCGCTTTCACGACGATGCTGCTCGTCGAGAGCATCAGGCGCCGCCAGACTCCCAGCCGCGTGGTCTACAACACGGCCCTCTACGCGCTTGCCGCGGCCGCCGCCGGGGCGGCGACCGCGGTCGTGCCGTTCGACGGCTTGCAGGCGCTCATCCTGGAAGCTGCTTTCGGCTCGCTCGCGTTCTACGTGGTGAACATCGGCCTCCTGGCGGCCGTGGTCGCGAGGAGTGGCCGCGAGCGCTACGAGCGGGTCGCCTTCGGCTACGTGCGGTGGACCGTAGTTCCCTTCGTGATCATGGCGTCGGTCACCCTCATGCTTGCGGTGATCTGGCAACGCTCGCCTTTCCTCGCAGGGGCTCTGACCGGACCCCTGATCGCAATCGCGCTCTATCAGCGCTCGGTGCACCGCGCCGTCGAGGCGATGCGGCTCGCATCGATCGATCCGCTGACGGGGGTGGGAAACCATGGCCATTTTCATGACCGGCTGGACACGGCGCTCGCCGACGCCGACGAGGTCGGCAGCGCCGTGAGTCTCTGCCTCATGGACATCGACGACTTCAAGCAGATCAACGACATTCGCGGCCACCCGGTTGGAGACCGCGTGCTCGCATGCCTGGCAAGCGAGCTCCGGAAGAGCGAGGAAGCGTTCCGGATCGGTGGCGACGAATTCGCTCTGCTCATGATCGGAACCGAGGAGAGAGACGCCATCACGGCGGCCGAGAAGATCGTGGAGCGGGTGGCACGAACCGAGCTCGAGCCAGGTCTGCAGACGAGCGTCTCGGCCGGGGTCGCGACGTACCCGCGCCACGCTTCCGACCGTGGAGAGCTCGTACAGGCAGCGGACAAAGCTCTCTACGAAGCGAAAGGCGCAGGCAAAGGCCGCGCGCGGCTGTTCCATCCCGACACGGTCGACATCGAAGAGCTCCACAAGCTCGCGGAGGGCCCAGACCGAGAAGCGCGTCTGCGCGCCGCGGCGACGCTTGCTTATGCCGTGGACGCCCGAGACGCCTATACGGGCAGCCACTCCCATGCCGTCGGCGAACTCGCTGCAGAGATCGCCACCCGTCTCAGGCTCTCCTCCGAGGACATCCAGCTCGTCCGCCTCGCCGGCCGGCTGCACGATCTCGGCAAGCTCGCGATCCCAGAAGAGATCCTCCGCAAGCCGGGTGCGCTCTCCGACTCGGAGCGGCTCGTCCTCGAGCGGCACCCGCAGATCGGCTTCCGCATGCTGCAGTCCCTCGGAGTCGAGCCGATCGCAAGCTGGGTCCTGCACCACCACGAGCGCTGGGACGGCCAGGGCTATCCCGAGGGACTGGCGGGCGAGACGATCCCACTCGGAGCCCGGATCATCTTCGTGGCGGATGCCTACGACGCAATGACCACAGAGCGCGTCTACGGGACACAGCTCCCTCCCGCGCAGGCACTCGCAGAGCTCGGCCAGTGTGCGGGGACCCAGTTCGACCCGGCGATCGTCGCCGCGTTCCTCGCCGAGGACATCGGGGGCGCCGCGCGTGTCGCCGCCCAAAGCGCTTAGCCGGGCTCGGGCTCGATCCGGACCTCTGCGCCCTCGTTCACCGCAAGCCAGCTCGCCACGTAAAGGCGCAGCTCTCGCTCGGCCTGCTCCCCTGTGGGTGCGGGCACCTGGACAACAAGGGCACCCCCATCTCCCTCCTGCACGAGGCTGCCTGCGCGACTGAGCGCCTCGCCGAGCTCGGGTGCGAGCCGCGAGGGGCTGACCAGGATGCGAAAGGCGCCGACCGGGAC
Organism: Gaiellaceae bacterium; assembly: GCA_035296825.1. Classification (GTDB taxonomy): domain Bacteria; phylum Actinomycetota; class Thermoleophilia; order Gaiellales; family Gaiellaceae; genus DASQGA01. Next base: position 9,806 of record DATHAG010000202.1, read on the forward strand.
TGGACCTCGTAGTTTTCAGGGTCCCGAGCCACTCGGCGTTACCCGACCGAGGGTTCTCAGCCCGCAGGCCAATGCCGCATTCCTGCACGAGCGAGGAAGGAGACTTCCTCTAAGGGCTAGTGGTCACCAGGAAGCCAGCCCTCGCGGTATCGCGTCGGCTCGCGATGGGGGACCCGCGCGTATGCCTCCTCCGCAGCGGTTGTCTCCTGATCGACACCGGCGCCGTGGCGAAGCGCAGTCTCGTCCACGGTGTAGGCGCCCCACTCGTCGGTGTCCTGATGCTCCCGCGCGCCCAGGGCCAGCACGGCGCAAGGGCCCTCTCCGGCGCCGAGAATGATGTGCTTCGTCCCTGGGGGGCAGTGGACGAAGTCCCACTGGCGTAAGCGCCGCTCGCCGCCCTCGATGAGTAGGAGCGCCTCGCCCGAGAGCACGAGAAAGTCCTCCTGATCGGCTTCCCAGTGATACATCCCGATCGGCTCACCGGGCCCGAGCACAAAGAGAACGACTCCGATCTGCGGGAAATACCCGTCCGGCCACCCATCGAAGGAGACCTGCGCCCCGCGTCCCTCGGCACGCCGCCAGCGCGCGTCCCGTGCGTTAACGACGAACCATCCCTCTCCGCCGGGCACGAGCCCGCCTTCCTTCTCTTCGAGTGGGGCCTCGGGAACCATCTAGCGGATCATAGGACTTCGTTGTGAGGCCACTAGCCGCGTGCGCCGCCGACCCGCTCGAGCAGGTCGCTCGCATTCTGGAGCACCGGGGTTCCAAACCCCTGCGTGAAGCGACCAGTCACGGCTTCCAAGAGCACCCGCGCCTCCTCGGCCCGCTCCTCGCCGGCCAGGAGCCCGGCGAGAGCCGTGGCCGAGCGCAGCTCGAGCAGGAGCGCCTGCTGCCCGCGGGCCACTTCGATTCCCCGCCGGAAGCACGCTTCGGCCGCTACCGATTCGCGCTTGCCGGCGAGATGAAGCAGCCCGCGCGAGCGGTGAAGCTCCGCCTCGGACACTCGCTCGTCCGTCGGCTCGAGATCTGCGAACCCCTCCTCGACCAGGGTGATTCCCTCGTTGACGTACCCGAGCCTGCCGAAAACCGCAGCGAGCTGGCTCAGGAAGTGGATCTTCATCACCGAGGAATGAGCAACCTCGGCACCCGCCATACCGACGGTGATCTCCGCCATCCCTTCCTCCGCCCGTCCGCGCTCGAGGAGCGCCCAGCCGCGCATGGTTCGTCCCCATGCGAGCCACATGGGAAGCGCATGCTCGCTCGTCACGGTCACGAGCTCTCGGGCTGTGCCCTCCGCTCGCTCGACGTCGCCGACCAGCTGGTAGACGATGCCGATAGCGGCGAGGGTGTAGGCAAAGGTGAGCGGGTGTGCGACTTCGCGGCCTCTCAGCTCCGCCTCCCCCGCAAATTCGAGCGCCTCGTCGAGGCGACCGAGCCATCCGCGAGTGAGCGCGGTCATCGCCAGGCTCACGACACCTGGTTCTTGCCCGTAGGCGAAGATGTGGTCGCGGTGCTTCTCGGGCTCCCAGCGGGCGAGCACATGCTCGAAGAGCCGTTCGGCGGCCGCGGGATTTCCCCGTAAGTACTGCGCGATGCCGAGCATGACGTTTGCCTCCATCAGCACGTCGGCGTCGCCGAGTGCGTCGGCGACGCCGTGCAGACGGCGGCCACACTCGAAGGCTTTCAGCGGCTGCCCCGTGGAGGCATAAAACGCGCCGAGTCCGTAGAGCGCCGGAGCGAGCCGCGAAGGATCGGCGACCGCGCCGCTGAGAGCTTCGGCGCGCGCGTACGCCGCCTCTGCTTCGGGTGCCGCGTAGCCGCGCGCGGCCATTAGGGCTGCCCCGCGACCAAGCTGAAAAGCGAGCTCGAGCTCCCGGGTCTCCTGGCCCTCGGGCAGTGACGCCATGAGCCCGAGGCCCCGCTCGAAATGAGTGACTGCCTCGCCCGTTGCCCACGAACGCAACGCTCGTTCGCCGGCCTGGTGCCAGTAGCGGATCGCCTCGAGAGTTCGGCCCGCCTCGGACAGGTGCTGGGCAATCACCTCAGGCTCGTTCTTGACTCGCTCCGGAAACGCTTCCTCGAGAACCTGGGCGATGCGGGCATGGAAGCGCCTGCGCGCCGAGCGAAGGAGCGACCCGTACGCCGCCTCTCGAATGAGGGCGTGCTTGAACACGTACGCCGGGTCGGGGAGCGTACCGCGCTCGTACAAGAGCTCCGCGCGCACTAGCTCGTCCAAGCCCTCCCTCAGCGTCTCGTCATCTGCATCGGTCACGGCGCGAAGCAACTCGAAGCTGAACTCGCCCCCGAGTGCCGCAACGGAGGCGAGCTGGGCGAGCTCCTTCATGTCGCCGAGGCCGTCGAGGCGGGCGGTGAGCGGGTTCTGGAGAGTTCCGGGTATGGCGGGTGCGTCGCCGGGCCCGGACTCGAGGATCATCTTGAGCGTCTCCTCGATGAAGAGGGGCACACCGGCGGCTCGTTCGGCAACTTCGGCGCGCACGCGTCTCGGCAGGCTCCTTTCGCCCAGGACCGCGGCCATGAGCTCTTCGACCTCCCCTCCTTCCAGGCGCGCCGGGCTCAGTTTCGCGAACATCGTCTCGGCCGGCCAGGGTGGCTCGAACTCAGGCCTCGCCGTCATGACGATGAGAATGCGCTGAGTGGGCGCTTCCGCAAGCAGGAGACCCAGGAGCTCGAGGGTCGACGGGTCGGCCCAGTGGATGTCCTCAAAAACGACAAGGACGGGGCGCAGACGGGTCTCCGCCGCCATCACGGCAGTCAATGCCGCGAACGTCTGCCGCTTCTGTTCTTGGGGCGCAACCTGCGGCGTCCCGCTTCCACTCGGCTCGGCAATGGAAAGGAGCGAAGCGAGGGCAGGGCGCGCTTCATCGACTGAAACCCCCTGCAACTCGAGGGCATCCGTCAGGCGAGCGAGATTGTTTTCGTCCGCGCCTTTGCCGTCGATCAGAAACACTCGCTCGAGCTCCTCGACCACGGGATGGAGTGCACTGCTCGCGTAGTAGGGAGAGGCCTGGAAGACGAGGCGAGTGGTCTCGTCGCCAACTCTCCGGCCCAGCTCGTGGACGAGACGCGACTTGCCAATCCCGGGCTCTCCGGAGACGAGGACAGCCTGGCCTGTCCCCTCGCGCGCAAGCTGCCAGCGCTCCTCCATGGTCTTGAGCTCCTGTTCCCGGCCGACGAGCGGCGTCAGGCCGGTGGCCGCAGCGAGCGCGAGGCGCGTCCGGATCCCCGTGTCGTCGGCGACGCCATAGACGGTGACCGGGTCCGCGATGCCACTGAGCCTCACGGTGCCCATGCTCGTGAAGACGAAGTACCCGCGGGTCACACGCTCGGTTGCCGCGCTCACGACGACCCTTCCCGGGTCGGCGAGCTTCTCCAGCCGCGCGGCCATGTTCACCGTGTCTCCTACAGCCTGGGAATGACGCTGCCCGCCCGCTCCCATCTCGCTCACGACCACGACGCCGGTGTGGATGCCGACACGGGCGGCGAGGCGCACCTCGCCGCCGTCGAGTGGGGGCCCCGAGAGCTCGTGGACCGCGCGGACGAGGTCGAGCCCAGCGCGAACGGCGTGGACGGTGTCGTCGCCCTGCGCGTGCGGATACCCGAAGTAGGCGAGCACGCCGTCACCCTGGTACTGCGCGACATGGCCGTGAAAGCGCTCGATTACCCTGGCGGCGGCGTCGTGGTATGCGGCGATGAGCTCGACGAGATCCTCCGGATCGAGCTGCTCGCTGAGCGCAGTAGATTGGACGAGATCGCAGAAGACGACCGTGAGATGTCTCCGCTCCGCGTCCGCCAGCGCTCGCTCCTGCTCGGCGGCGATCCCTGGTCCCACTACTCACCTCCTTGGGGCATGCGATCAGAACAATCGAGCGCTCAGCCCGGTTCTACTTCGCCCAACTGTCGCACTTTTTTGCTCCGGCGGTCGAAGTCGCCGGTGAGGATCTCTTGTAGGAATTGATCGCCGTACCGGATCGGACCATCGCCGCCCAGTCGGGCCGTCCAGAACCGCGCCGAAGAGGCCGAAAGCCCCACACACATCGGGACGCGTGTGCCTCCGAACCCGCTTCAGCAAACGAAAACCCCGCGCGTGCCGGGTTTCAGAGAGCGGACGACCGGGTTCGAACCGGCGACCCCCAGCTTGGGAGGGCGTCGGCGGACGGGAATTAGCCGGAAGCGGTAGGCAGTTTTTCGAAGAGGGAAGCCACTTCTGCTCCCTCCCTGAAGTCGCCAGTTTTAGGTCGCGTGCGCACCACAGCTGTTGGAACTTGCGTATCGGATGACTCGA
>DATHAG010000203.1:0-6263 GCA_035296825.1 Gaiellaceae bacterium
TGCGCTCCGATGCCCTGCCGAGCAGTCGCCACGTGCGGGTCGAGGTGGGAGGGACCCTCGTCGCAGATACGGAGCGACCGGTGCTCCTCTTCGAAACGGGGCTCGTGACTCGGTACTACATGCCGCCCGAGGACGCCCGGATGGATCTCCTCCAGCCGAGCGAGTCGTTCACCCTGTGCCCGTACAAGGGCCGGGCGAGCTACTACCACCTGCGGAACGGCGATGTCCTCGTCGAAAACGTGGCCTGGCAATATCGTCATCCACTTCCGGACGTGGCCGCAGCGGCCGGGCATCTCTGCTTCTGGAACGAGCGGGCTGATACGACGATCGTGGTTGACGGCGAGCCTGTGGAGCGTCTCGGGGCCCGCGAGGATGGCGACGGCGCCGAGCTCCTAACGCCGATGCGGCGCTTCTTTGCCGTTCCGCCTCCCGAAAGCATGCGGGGTGCGGGCCCAGGCGAGCGTCAGCACGACTTCTCGCGGCCGAACGGCCGGGCCGAGGGCCCGCCGGACGACGTGATGGATCTCGTGGTCGAGAGGGCGGGCGGGCGCGCCGATGACTGGGTCGCGACCTAGAATGCCGGCCTCGGAGCGCTCGTTGGCCGTGTGGGGCGACGGAGAGACGTCGCTGGCCTTCGAGGCGAGCCCCCGTTCAGTACGGGCGATGCTCGCGGGCGAGGGGGTGGCGGACTCGAAGCGCGCGATGCTCCTGCACGAGACGGGCCACCCTCCGGTCTACTACTTCCCGATTGAGGACGTTCGGGCAGACCTCTTGGAGGAGACCGAGTACGAGACGACGTGTCCCTACAAGGGAGCCGCGCGGTACTGGACGGTGGCCGTGGGCGACCGGCGAGAGGAGAGCGCGGCCTGGAGCTACCCGCAGCCGCTCCCCGGGGCACCCGACCTGAGTGGGTACGTGGCGTTCAGGTGGGAGGCGATGGACGAGTGGTACGAGGAGGACGACCGGCTGGTCGGCGGCGCGCGGGACCCGTACCACCGCGTCGACGCCGTGTGGAGCGACCGGCACGTGCGCGTCCTCCTGGACGGGGAAGTAGTGGCCGAGACACGGAGGCCGTGCCTGGTCTTCGAAACCGGCGTCCCAACTCGGTACTACCTCGCTCCCGGCGACGTGCGCATCGAGCTGGCCTCGAGCCGAACGAGCACCGCGTGTCCGTACAAAGGCATGGCCTCGTACTGGTCGGCCACCGTCGGCGACCGGACGGTGGAAGACGTGGCCTGGAGCTACGAGAACCCGCCTCCCGAGCAGCCGAAGATTGCGGGGCTCCTGTGCTTCTGGCCGGAACGGGTGGACGCGATCGAGGTCGACGGCGGGCTTGCGGCCTAGCGATATCTGAGCGTGGTACCGATCCCGCGCTCGACTGCCCGCTCATAGAGCGCGTGACCGACCGCGATATCCGTGGTTGCGAGGCCGCGGTGCCAGAAGAGGATCGTCTCGTCTTCGCTCTCTCGCCCCGGCTTCTTGCCGGCGACGATCTCGCCGAGCTCGGCATGCAAATTCTTCTCGGTCAGGAGGCCCTGATCGACGTGTGCTCTGAGGCTGCCGAATTGCCCCTTCCTGCACTGACCCCAGTCGTCGACGACGATCTTGTCCATGATCGAGGTGAGCGAGAGCTCGACAGCGCTCATCGTCCCGTACGGCACGACGAGAGCTCCGGGCTTGATCCAGTCGGTGCGCAGGAGCGGCGCCGGCTCGGCGAGCCTGGTCGCCTCGACGACGATGTCCGCGCCCTCGACCACCTCCTGCCAGGTCTCGGCCACTCGCACGGGCTTGCCGAGCGCCTGTTCGAGAGCCAAGGCGAAGGCCTCCCGTGACTCCTGGCGGGCACTCGTGACCCGGATCTCCTCGAAGTGGAAGAGATCGTCGAGCATGGTCACGTTCGCGAAGGCGGTGCCGCGGGCGCCGACATGCCCGAGGATCCGCGCTCCCTGCCGGCCCAGGTGACGAGCCCCGAGCGCCGTCATCGCGCCGGTTCGCCGCTCGGTGATCTCGGTTGCGTCGAGAATCGCGCGCGGAACGCCGGTGCGTGGGTCGTAGAGCGTGAGCAGGGCGAGCTCCGAGGGAAGGCCAAGCTTCCAGTTGCCCACGTAGTCGCCGACGACCTTCACCCCCGCAACGCCCAGAGGCGCGATGTAGGCCCGGAGGAGGTTGAAGTGGCCTTGGAAGGCCGGGTCCGGCACGAGGTGCTCCCGCGGCTCGAGGACGACCTCGCCTTGGCCCTGAGCGCGCAGGCTCGCCTCGACTGCAGCAACCACCTCTGCGCTCGATAGCGCGAGCTCGTCCACGTCCTCACCCGAGATGAAGCGGATCTCGATCACTGCAAGGTCTCCGGCAGCGGAAGGGCGGCGGCTCGCCGCAGGAGCGCCGGGACTGCCCAGACGGCGATGGCGAGCGCCGTTAGCCCGACCCCGAGGTAGAGCGCGCGCAAGGGCACGAAGACGGCCAGTCCGCTCGCGATCAGGCTCCCGACCATCATCGACCCGAGTGCGATCGCGCGACCGGTGATTCCCACTCGCGCCTGTAAGTGATCGGGCGCTAGCCGCTGCCGCTCCCCGATCAGGGACGTGACGCTGACCCAGATCGACAGGTTCAGGGCGGCATAGGCGACGAGGGCTCCCCAGAAGCCGGGTGCGCCAGCGAGTCCGACCACCGCGAGCGCGCTGACGACGATGCTGGCTGCGATCAGCCGCAGGCCGCCGAAGCGCCGCTCCAGGGCGCCGACGAAGAAACCGGCGGACAGGCCCATCGCGGCCCCGACCCCGAGGATCCAGCCGGTCTCGCGGGCGTCGAGGCCCAGGTCTTCCCGGAGGAAGGGGACGATCAGCGCCAGCGCCCCGATCACGCTCAGGTACCAGAGGAGCTGGACTGACGTCAGCAGGCGCAGGAGCGGCGTGCGCCGGATCACCGAGATCCCCTCGCGCGCGGCGTCCCGGATACGGCCCTCGAGCTCGTGCCCGGGCGCGGCGAGCGGTCGGCGGATTCGCCAGACGAGAACGGCCGCGACGGCGAACAGCGCGCTTTCGGCCGCGACCGCCTCTGCAGCCCCGAAGGCGGCGACCAGGACACCGCCGAGAAACGGGCCCGCGATCGACCCGGCCGCCCACCCGGTCGAGAGGGCGGCCTGCGCCTGCACGAAGTTGGCGGAACCGACCAGGTCCGCCACCGCTCCGAACGAAGCCGCGTCCGCGTACGTGCGGCCGGTCCCGACGGCGAAGGCGCTCGCGAGGACGAGGGCCACGGGCGGGTGGGAGACAAGCGCCCAGAGAGGGACGGCCGCCGCGCACGCCATCTGCAGGGCGTGCGCTCCGACCATGACCCGCTTCCTGGACCTCCGGTCGCCGGTGACTCCCGCCAGCAGTCCGAAGAGCACGTACGGAAGCGTCCCCACCGCGAAGACGAGCCCGGCCAGCGCCGGCCCGCCACCGCCGTCCAGGACAATCCAGGGAAGCGCCACGAACGCGAGGCCGATGGCGAAGTGGTCGCAGAACTGCGCTCCCACCAGGAGGCGACCGTCAGCCGTGCGGAGCAGCGGGTTGACCTTCTCCGAGCGCACCTCGCTGCGAGCTTACGCGTCGGCTACCTTCCGCTCCGGAGATGAAAGACACCGTAACCTTTGTCCTCACGGAGCACGGCTCGTTTCTCGATGCGGCCCGAAAGCAACGGTACGACGCGATCCGGGCCACGCTCGAAGAGATCGCGGGCCGGCCCGTCCACTCGATCCACTACCCGGACGTCGACCGGCTCGGGCCCGGGCCGGTGGTCCTGAGTGGCTCCGGAGCCCCGTGGGACCGGCACGACCCCGCGGAGCTCGAGCGTCTCGGCGACGCCGTTCGCGCTGCGAAGGCGCCGGTGCTCGGGATCTGCGCCGGGCTTCAGCTCCTGACTGGCTTCGCGGGCGGCCGGGTCGAGCCGATGGCCGTGAATGGCCGACCGCCGGAGCGGGGGTTTCTTCCGCTCGAGGTGCTCGAGGACGGCGGCCTGCTCGCCGGGCTCCCGGCCCGGGCCACCGTCTTCCAGGATCACACCGATGAGATCGCGGAGTTGCCTGCGGACTTCCGCGTTCTCGCACGAACAGACGGCTGTGCGATCCAGGCGATCGCGGCCCCGGAGCGGCACTGGTGGGGCACGCAGTTCCACCCTGAGCGTTTCGACTCCGATCATCCGGACGGGCGCCGCGTGATCGCGAACTTCTTCGAGCTGGCGGTCCAAGCCGACCCGGTCGACTAGCCTCGAGCCCGTGGATCCCGGCTCGATCGTCCTTTGGAACGCACGCTTGCTCGATGGGCGAGGCACGCAGGCCCGCGAGGGAGTCACCGTCACGGTGACGGACGGCCGCGTCGCCGAGATCGGAGACTCGCGCGGGGAACCGCCGCCCGGCGTGCTCGACCTGACCGGGAAGACGCTCATGCCGGGGCTGGTCGATGCTCACGTCCATCTCACGAGCAACGTCAGCCGGAGCCCGGGCTTCGGCCCGCGTGAGCCGCTCAAGGGCGAAGCACCCCGCCGGCGGGAGCTCGGCTACTTCGTGCTCGCGATGGCGGCCCGCGCATTTCTGCGTGCGGGCATCACGACGGTCCGCGACGTCGGGAGCTTCGACTACGAGGGGATCGTGCTCCGCCAGGCTGTCGAGCTGGGCCTCCTCGACGGGCCACGCATTCTCTCTTGTGGGCGAATCATCTCGGCGACCGCACCCGGAGGGCTCATCTTCGGGACGATGTACCGCGAGGCGGACGGTCCCTGGGAGATGCGGACGGCGGTGCGCGAGCAGCTCGCGGCCGGCGCCGACTTCGTGAAGCTGATGGCGACAGGTGCCCGCTCGGTCGAGTGGGAGGATCCCGAGCCTGCGCAGATGACCCGGGACGAGCTGGCGGCGATCGTCGACGAGTCCCATCGGATGGGGCTGCGGGTCGCCGCGCACGCGGAGGGCCTTGCGGGGGCCCGCCTGTCGATCGAGGAGGGCGTCGATACGGTCGAGCACGGCCTCTCGCTGCACCGCGAGCCGGAGCTGCTCGCTCGCATGGCCGAGCGCGGCCTGGTCCTCGTCCCGACGCTGAGCACCTTCCACGACCTCGCGGAGCGTTTCTCGCCGCAGTTCGTCCCGGCCCTCGTAGAGCAGGCCGTGCGTCAGCAAGACGAGGCGCACCGGACGCTCGTCGCCGCCCACGAGGCGGGTGTGACGCTTGCAATGGGCTACGACAGCGGCCCGCCCGGCGCCAACGCGCTCGAGCTCGTTCGGATGGCCGAGGCCGGGCTCGGTGCTGCGGAGGCGATCAGGGCGGCGACCGAAGGCTCTGCCTGCGCGCTCGGGCTGACGGAGGTCGGGACGGTCGAGGCGACCAAGCTGGCCGACCTCGTCGTGGTCGACGGCGACCCGCTGGCCGATGTGCAGGTCCTGACGGATCCCGAACGTATCTGGCTCGTCCTGAAGGAAGGCCGCGCCGTCGCCGGCCAGGCCACCGAGGCCGGACCGCTCACGGGCCCCTAGAGCTTCTCGGCGTACGCCTGGTTCTGAGCCTTCAGGCTCGGATCCGAGCCAAGGAAGGCGTGCTTTGACATGTCCGCCGTGTAACGGCTGGCCTCGGGCTCCCGACCGAGTGCCTCCGCGAGGCTGCGGATGTGGTGCGGGCCGGCGCCGCAGCAGACACCGAGGTAGCGGATGCCGAGGTCGTAGGCGTCCTTCCCGAACTGCGCGAGCTCGTAGCGGTTGCATGTAAAGGGGTCGAGGGCCGTGGGGAAGGGGCGGTCGTCCGGGAGGCAGTCGCAGTCGGGATCGCGGAGCGACTGGAAGCTCGGCGACTCGTCGGTCGTCCGGTACGGAACTGGAAGGGCGGCGACGTGTCCCTGGACGGTGTTCCGGATCCGCTCCAGGAGCGGCAGCATCGTGCGGGGCCCCCGGATGCAGTTCAGCCCCACCACGGCGGCGCCCGCGTCCTCGATGCGCTTGCAGGCGTCCTCGGGCGTCCACCCGTCCCGCGTCTCGGGCTCCTGGTGGATGGCGAGGGTGATTACAGCCGGCACGCCCGCCTCCTGGATGACATCGAGCGCGATCAATGCCTCCTCGCCCCATGAGAAGGTCTCCCCGATCACGAAGTCGACACCCGCCTCGGCCGCCCAGCCGACCTGCTCCTCGAACATGGCGCGGACTGCGGCGCGGGACTCGCCGTCCGGTGCGAACACATTCGTGTTGCAGATGTCCCCCGCGAAGAGGGCGCCGGTATCGTCCGCGACCTCCTTTGCGAGCGCGA
>DATHAG010000204.1:0-5033 GCA_035296825.1 Gaiellaceae bacterium
GCGCCTCGAAGCACGGCCTGATCGGACTCATGCGGGCGACCGCGCAGGACGTCGGCCCGTTCGACGTCACCTGCAACGCCGTTCTCCCGGGCTGGGTTCGCACCCAGATGGCCGAGCGCTCGGCTCGGTTCGAGGCAGAGCGCCGCAGCATCACCGAGGACGAGGTCTGGGCCGAAAGGGCGAGCGAGTACCTGCCTGGCCGTGTCATCTCCCCCGAGGAGATCGCCGAGGTGATCGCCTTCCTTGCGGGAGAGGGCGCGAGCGGGATCAGCGGCGAGGCCGTTACAGTCGCCCTGGGAGGACCATGGTGAGCGAGCGGCGCCTGATCGACTGCGACATCCACCAGGAATTCGGGGATTCCGAGGAGTTCCTCGCATTCATCGAGCCCGGGCAGCGCGACTGGTTCCGCGCCCAGGCGTACTTCGGGCTCCCGGGGTACACCTGGTCTCATCCGAGTGCGTGGTTCCGGCAGGACCTCGAGCACGAGCCCGGGCAGTTTCCAGCGTCCAAAGTCGAGCATGTCCAGCGGGAGGCCTTGGATCGGCACGACGTTGAGATCGGCGTCCTGACCGGCGACGACGGCGTCACCGCGTCGCTCATGGGGAGCTCCTACCGAGCCGCGGCGTTTGCGCGGGCACACAACGACTGGATGCGGGAGCTCTGGCTCGAGCGCGACCCGCGCCTGCGCGGCTCCATCCTCTGTCCAGCACAGGACCCCGCCGCCGCGGCCGAGGAGATCCGCCGTTGCGCCGAGGACGAACGCTTCGTCCAGATCCTGCTCGTCGGCGGTTCGGAGCGCCCTTATGGCGACCCACGCTACCTCCAGCTCTTCGAGGCCGCGGTCGAGACCGGCCTTCCGGTCGCGATCCATTCCGGCGGCGAGGGCATGGGGATCGGGGCAACCCCTGGCGGTGCCGGCAATCCGACCTTCTACATCGAGTGGCACACGCTCGGCTCGGCGTGCTCGATCATGGCGCACCTCGTCTCCCTCCTGTGTCACGGCACCTTCGAGCGCTTCGGGGAGCTCAGGGTGATCCTGCTCGAAGGCGGGCTTGCCTGGCTCCCGGGAATCCTCTGGCGGCTCGACACGAACTGGCGCGGCCTTCGCGCCGAGGTTCCCTGGCTCGACCGCAAGCCGAGCGAGGTCATGCGCGAGCACGTCCGCTTCACGACTCAGCCTCTGGAGCACACGGACGGGCACGACGACCTTCTGTTCGAGATGCTCGCGGAGGCCGGCGCACCCGAGATCCTCTGCTTCGCCTCCGACTACCCACACTGGGACTACGACGACCCGGACCACATGCTGAAGCGATTCCCCGCCGAGTGGCGCGAGCAGGTCATGTTCGAAAACGCCGCGGCCTTTTACGGCGCGCGACTTGGCCTCGTCCCGGCGTGAAAGCCTGGCACGAGGTCGGCTCTCTCACTGACGTCGAGCGCGAGGGCCGAATCCTGATCCGGATCGGAGGGCGCGAGATCGGCGTCGTCCGAGATCCGGAGGGCGGGGGGCTGCACGCCATGCGAAACCGCTGCCCGCACAGCGGCGCGCCGCTCTGCCTCGGGTCGGTCCGCAGGCGCGAGACGGGCCAGCCCGGCCGCTACGCGGTCGAGGACAGGGTCGTCCTCCACTGTCCGTGGCACGGCTGGGAGTTCGACGTCGACTCGGGACGTTGCGTCGACGACGAGCGCATGCGGGTCGCGGTCTACCCGGTGCGGATCGAGGACGGCCGGGTACTCGTCCAGGCCTGAGCCGGCACCCTTAAGCCTCCGACACCGCGAGGACGCTGGCGCCGAATGCGGAGGCGAGGCGTCCCAGCCCGCCGCCGAACGGTTCTTCATGCTGCACCGGAACGTGCTCGCGAACCTCGGCGAGGAGCGGGGCGAGCTTCGGCGGCGCGGGCCGCCCGCTCCTCCTGATCTCACCAGCACCGCCGTTCCCCCGGGCCGGTACGGGCTGGCAACTGGTCACGGTCGAGCATGCCCGCAACGGCTTCGTCGGACCGCATGATTACGAAGCCGTCACCGCCGGGGAGGCCAACGGCCTCCTGGGGCAGTCCGAGCCCGAGCTGCGGCTAGCATCGCCGGGTGCGCCGCCTCGTTCTCCTGGTGAGTGCGATCGTCCTCGTCGACACCATCTTCTTCGCCGCGCTGGCGCCGCTCCTTCCCACCTACGAGGACGAGTTCGGCCTCTCGAAGCAAGGCGCTGGCCTCCTGACGGCGATCTATGCCGCCGGTGGCCTGGCGGGCGCGATCCCGGGCGGGCTCCTTGCTTCACGCCTCGGCGTGAAGCCGACGGTGTTGATCGGGCTCGCGCTCATGGTCGCGACGAGCGTCGCGTTCGGGCTCGCGAACTCGGTCTGGGTACTGGATGCAGCACGCTTCGGCCAGGGCTTTGGCAGCGCGGTCTCGTGGACGGGCGCACTCACCTGGCTGGTCGCCGCCGTTCCGAGAGAGCGGAGAGGCGAGTTGCTCGGAGTCGCCATGGGCTCGGCAGTCGGCGGCGCCCTGCTCGGCCCAGTCCTCGGCGCCGCTGGGGCCCGGTTCGGGACCGAGGTCGCCTTCGGCGCAGTTGCGGCTCTCGGTCTCGGGCTCATCCTCTGGGCGTGGACGACGCCTGCCTTTCCCCCGGGAGAGCCGCAGAAGCTCAGGCGCCTCGCCGGTGCATTCCGCCACAGCCGGGTCGCGGGCGGCTTCTGGTTGGTCACGCTCCCCGCGATCCTGCTCGGCGTCATCTCCGTGCTCGCCCCGCTTCGGCTCGACGAGCTCGGCTGGGGCTCGCTGGGCATCAGCGTCGCCTTTCTGATCGCGGCTGGTGTCGAGGCGATCGCCAATCCCTTCCTCGGGCGCTGGTCCGACCGCTATGGATTCTTCGTCCCGGTGCGAGCTGGCCTTGTCGCTTCGATCGCAGCGTCGCTGGTCCTACCGTGGGCCGACGAGCGCTGGACGGCGCTCGTCCTCGTGATTCTGGCGGGAATCGCCTACGGCGTCTTCTGGGTGCCCGGGACGGCACTCCTCTCCCACGGGGCCGAGGAAGCGGGCCTCGAGCAGGGCTTGGCATTCACGCTCTTGAACATGGCCTGGGCGCCCGGCAACGTCGTCGGCGCGCTGGTGGCTGGATCGCTTGCGGACCTCACCTCGGACGCCGTTGTCTACGCCCTGGCGGCCGGGTTGTGCGGTCTCACCCTCCTCGCACTGGGGCGGATCGCCGATCGACCGCCTGCTGGAACCCGACCAACACGGGATGCGGGGCGCCCGGCCGCGAGCGCACCTGCGGAATGAAGAGCGTTGCGAGGAAGAACGGATGCCCGGGCAGCTCGACGATACGCGGCTCGGCGTCCTCCGCGTCCACGCCCGAGACATGGAGCCCGGCAGCCTCGAGGTTGGGGCGGAAGGCCGGGTTCACCCCGTAACTACAGTAGTACGACTCGTCGCTCGTCTCGCGGCCGTAGAGCTCAGCGGCCAGGGTTCCGGGCCTGATCGTGACGCGTCCCTCGATACCCCAGCCGACGTGACAGGTGAGCGGCGTGACTGCGAGCGTCTCGGCTTCTGGATTCGACTCGGCGTGGTCGGCGTCCCTGTACCCGAGGACGTTGCGCACGTACTCGACAACGACGTGCTGGAACCCGCCTCAGGTGCCGACGAGGGGTACGCCGCGTTCGCGGGCGTGGCGAATCGCCTCGAGCGCCGCGTCCATGTTCCGGTACGGGCTCGACGGAGCGATCCAGAGCCCGTCGTACGGCGCGAGCGCTTCGACTGCGAGCTCGTCGGTCGCGATCCAGTCCGCATCGATCCCGGCGTGCTCGAAGCCCCGGTCGGTGGCCGTGTGCGTCTCGTTCGCGAGGTCGTAATCCCCGACGATCGCCACCCGGCCCGCTATGACTCCTCCCGCACGACCGGCAGTATGTACCCAGTGAACCGATCCACGCTCACGACCGCGCTCGGCATCCTCGTGCTGCTCGCGTCCGGCTGCGGCAGCGACTCGAAAGACGCTCCCATTGCGAGCGACACCGGATCGACGAACTCTGTGCCGCTCGCCGACCCGGACTCACTCTCCGACCTCAACCGCAGCGAACGTGAGCTCGGCGTGGACGCGCTCTCAGAGGACGCCCTCGAGCCCCCGAAGCTTGCCGGCGTCCTCGAGAAGGCGGACTTCGAGGGTGGCCGGGAGATCGAATACACCGGTCACACCAAGCTCTACAGCCACGTTGTCACGCGCGCGCTCATCTTCGCGAAGCCTGACGGCGCAAGCGCCTATTTGCAGTGGCTCAACCGACACGCCACCGATCTCCTCGGGCCGGTGAAGTCCCAACAGCCCCTGGCCGTCGGCTCGGACGGCGTTCTCCTCCTCCAAGAGGGGTGCAACTGCCATTCCGACCTGCCTACCTATCTGCTGGCCTGGCGGGACGGATCGGTCGTCCGCACGCTTCTCGCGGACGGGGCCGGCGTGAACGAACGCCGCGTGACGGCGCTAGCGCGCGAGCTCGGATGAGATGATCGGCAGGTGACGAACGTCGCCTCGGAGCTCATCGAACTGACCCCGGAACAGCGCGAGATCCGGGACGTTTGCCACGAGTTTGCCGAGCGGGAGATCCGCCCGGTCTCCCGCGACGTCGACGAGGCGGACATTGAGATGCCGTGGGAGATCTGGCGAAAGGCGTTCGAGCTCGGCATCACGACCTTCATGCTCCCCGAGGACCTCGGCGGCGGCGGCCTCGCCGACGTTCTCACGCAATGCATCGTCCAGGAGGAGCTTTGCTGGGGCTGCTCCGGGATCGGAAACCTCATCTGCTCGAACGGATTCTTCGCGGAGCCGGTCCTGGAGCTCGGCACGGAGGAGCAGCAGCGGCGGTGGCTCGAGCCTCTCGCAGCGGACAACTCACTGCTCGGAGCCCTGGCCTCGACCGAGCCCGGAGTCGGGTCGGACGCAGCCTCGATGACGACGACGGCGACGCGGGTCGACGGCGGCTACCGCCTGCGCGGCCAGAAGACCTGGGTGTCGAACGGCGGTATCGCGACGTACTACGTCGTCTTTGCGA
>DATHAG010000205.1:0-5330 GCA_035296825.1 Gaiellaceae bacterium
CGGGCGCTGCCGCATTTCGCGACGCTGGGCCGCAAGTGCACTCATCTTGGTCGTAGTGCTGGGGCTTGTCAATGACATTCCAGAAGGACCTGATCGACATCACCCATCGAGGGGATTGGCGCTGGCGTGATGGAGGCCGAGGGACTGTTGTTACGTCGTTTGTCGAGCTATCGCAGGAGGAACATAAGTGCAGGCCGTAAACGGAGATGGCGGGGCTCCCAGGACCCATTGGCAACGGCCGGACGCGCCTCTCGGGACGCTGATCTTCCGCGAAGGACTCCTTTCTGCCGAACAGCTCGAGGAGTCGCTCGGTGAGGCCGTCAAGACTGGCAAGCGGCTCGGCCAGGTGCTCGTCGACAAAGGCTTGCTCCAGGAGAGCCAGGTGGCCCGCATCATCGCCAAGCAAAAGAACCTCGGCTTCGTGGACCTCGCCGGGCTCGAGATCGACTCCCATACGGCCCGCCTCCTCCCGCACGAGACGGCGTGGCTGCACCATGCGCTTCCGATCTCCGTCGAAGACGACGTCCTCGTTGTCGCCGTCGAGGATCCGACGGACGAGGAGGCGCTCGACACGGTCAAGACCGCGCTTGGTCGGGACGTCAAGTTCGTGGTTGCGACTCGCAGCGAGATCCTTCGTGTTCTCGATGAGCTGTCGGGTCAAAAGGCTCCTCAGCCGGTCCCGCCGGGGCTTCTCGAGGGTCCCCCTTTGGATGCCAGCTCGATCGCTGAGCAGTCTCCGGGCGAGGCCGAGCCGCATGCTCGCCCGACGCCGGTGGCGGTCGAGCTGTCTCCTCTTCGCATTGCCGAACCCGAGCCGGAGCCGGAGGAGCCCGAGCCCGAGCCCGAGCCTGAGCCTGAGCCGGAGCCGGAGCCGGAGCCGGCAGCGTTGGAACCGCAGGAGCCGGCACCAGAGCCCGAGTCTGCCGCGTTCGAGGTCGAGGACCCGGCACCCGAGCTAGAATCGCCTTCGCCCGAGCCTGCAGCTGTCGAAGCGCCCGAGTTGGCACCCGAGCCCATTCAGCTGACCGAATCGCCTGCGCCGGCCGAGCCCGAATACGAGGAGTCTGATCTCGCTCCAGAGCCGGTCGTGGCCGCTCCGACAATCGTTCCGGAGCCGCCGGCTCCGGCGAACGAGCCCCCTGAGCCCGCGGCAGTCGAGCCAGAACCGGTACGGCCCGCAGCGGTCGAGCCAGAACAGCCCGCAGCGGTCGAGCCCGATCCCCCCGCAGCG
Organism: Gaiellaceae bacterium; assembly: GCA_035296825.1. Taxonomy (GTDB): domain Bacteria; phylum Actinomycetota; class Thermoleophilia; order Gaiellales; family Gaiellaceae; genus DASQGA01. The sequence continues at coordinate 1,232 of DATHAG010000205.1, forward strand.
GTCGAGCCCGATCCCCCCCTTGAGACACCTGTGCCTTCCCTGCAGCTCGCTTCTCCTCCGGACACCGACCTCGAGCCTGACCCCCTTCCTGCTCCAGCCCTGCACGCAGCCGAGTCTCCGACGCGCGACGTCATTCCGCAACTTCGCCCGCCCGCGCCCCCCGAACCGACTCCAACCGCGGCCGAAGCGCTCGAAACCCCCACGCAGTCGGTTGTCGCCGAATCTCCACTTGCGTCCGGCACCGAAGGGCATGAGGTCGTAGTCCGGCTGGCGGACGGCGAAGTCGTGAGCGCCGGAACGTTCTCGAGCCGCGACGCGGCAAAGGATGCTGCGAAGAGCCTGACGCGTCAGATCTCGTCGAGCCCGGCCGGCGAGTGGCCCGAGATCGGCGGGCGCTTCGTGCGTCCGGAACTGATCGTCTCGGTCGACATCGCCGGCTAGACCCGTCCGGGTCGACCCTCACCGTTGCGAGCGCTTGCTTTTCGGTTGAGCCGTACCGGCGTTGAGACCCCGGGCATCCTTAGTTAGGCGAACCAGGTCGTGATCGTGTAGCGCTTCCCGTGGGTCACTGGACTCACGCTGTGAACCATCAGAGAGGGGAAGGCGACCAGCGTGCCTTGCTGGGCCGTGAGGGCGAAGCCAACCCCTTCACCCTTCGGATCCTCGTTCAGGAGTCCGTAGAACGTGAGGTTACCGCCGCCGTACGCATCCGCTCGAGGGTCCGCGGACTGGTCGTTCAGGAACGTCACCGCAGAGATTTGGCGTTCCTTCCTGAACTGGGCGGCGTCTTCGTCCTCGCTGCTGTCTCTGTGGGTACCGAAGAAGTCGCCTTCGCGGTAGACCAGGAACTGTGGGCGTTGACAGCGCTCGAGCGACACGTCGAAGTGCTGCCCGAGTGTCGCTCTGAGCGCATCCAGGCGCTGAACGACGAAGTCGTGGGTCTCGTCATCGACGTTGGCCATGGACGTACTTCGTTGCTTCTTGTTGACCGCCTCAGCTCCCTTGTCCTCAATCTCGGCCGCGAGCGTCGGGGCGGCGTCGATCGCGCCGCGGAGGCGGGTGCAGGTGTCGGGCGGAAGGAAGTCCGGCTTGAAGAACAGCCCGAAGCGAGTAAAGAACGCTGGATCCATGGCCCCCTCGAGAATAACCGGCAGCGTCTCCGGCGGGGCTCAGATGTCGACGACAAGACCGTCGTGCGCGCGGGGAATCCCCTCGGGCGAGTCGAGCTCGATCGGGCGGTGCGTGAGAAGCACGGGCCCGTCCGCGGCCGCGAGTGCCTCGTCGGCGGTGAGGTGCCCCCGCGGTGGGCCGTCGCGGTCCGGGTTCGCGAGCGTGGCTTCGCAGACGAAGAGGTCGGCTCCCTGCGCGAGTGCCGCAAGCTCGGGGGAGGGCGCGGAGTCGCCCGAGTACGCCATCATCTTTCCGTTTCCTGATATGCGAAAGCCGAAGGCGTGCAAAGTGTAGTGCGGCACCTGCTGCGCCACGATCGAGAAGCCACCCGCTGTGAACGGTGTTTCGGGTTCGTACTCGAAGAGCTCGAATGCCTTGTCGAACATGTTCGGATTGCCCCAGATGGACGCAAAGGTGGCGAGTTGCTCGGTGCCCCCGGGCGGAAGCCAGAGCTCCGGCCGGCCAGGGCCCTCTGCTCCGTAGTCGGCCAGCCACGCCCACGGGACGAGATCGCCCCAGTGATCAAGGTGGAAGTGGGTGATCGCGATCGCAGCCACTCCCGTCAGGCCCGCCTCGCGCAGCCGTCCCAGCACGCCGGGGCCACAGTCGAGAAGGAGCGTTTCGGCCATGCTCTCGTCGCCCGAAAGGAGGTAGCCGGACTGGGCGCTCCCCGGGTTTGGCCAGGCGGGCGAGGAGCCGATGACGGTGAGGCGCACCTCCATATACTTGCTTAGGTGGCCAGGAAGATCCGCGTGGTGATCGCGAAGCCCGGCCTGGACGGACACGACCGCGGTGCAAAAATCATCGCTCGCGCGCTGCGCGACGCCGGCATGGAGGTCATCTACACAGGCCTACATCAGACTCCGGAGCAGGTCGTCGAGACGGCCCTGCAGGAGGATGCGGACGCGGTGGGCATCTCGATTCTCTCTGGTGCGCACATGACGCTCGTCCCCAAGATCGTCGACGGTCTGCGCGAGCACGAGCTCGACAACGTGCTCGTGGTCGTCGGAGGAACGATCCCGAAGGCTGACATCGAGGCGCTGAAGCAGCAGGGCGTCGCGGAGGTGTTCACGCCTGGTGCCCCGCTCTCCGAGATCGTGGACTTTCTGAAGGCGCATGTTCCGGTCGAGGCCTGACGTGGCCATTGCGAGAGCAGCCCGGACTCGACTGTCACGGTCCCGGCACAAATAGCCTGCCACCCGTGCGCATCTCGGACGTACGCTGGCCGCGGGGGAACGCTAACTCGGGGGTCCCCCGGGGGGAACATTCTGGCCCCCGTTGTCGGGAGGTTGGCTGATGGCAATCCGCGTCGAGCGCGAGGGTGGGGCCGCCATTGTCGTGGTCGACCGGGTGGATGCTCTGAATGCGCTCGACCTCGAGCACGCTCGCGCGCTTCGCGAGCGGCTTGCCGAGCTGGCCGTCGACCCGGAGGCGCGAGTGGTCGTGCTCACCGGGGCCGGCGACCGAGCCTTCATCGCGGGAGCCGACATCAAGTACATGCAGAGACTCGGCGTGCTAGAGGCGCGCGAGTGGGGAGAGCTCGGGCATGCCTGTTCCTCGCTGCTGGAGACGATGCCGAAGCCGACGATCGCTGCGATCAACGGCTATGCACTCGGCGGGGGTTGCGAACTCGCGCTCGCTGCCGACCTTCGCATTGCCGCCTCGACCGCGAAGCTCGGCCAGCCGGAGATCAACCTGGGGATCATTCCCGGCTGGGGCGGGTCGCAGCGCCTCGCTCGAGTGACCACCGTGGCATACGCCAAGGAGCTGGTCTACACCGGCAGGACCGTCGATGCTACCGAGGCGCTCACGCGAGGGCTCGTCAGCGAACTGGTCGAACCGGGACGCCTTCGGGAGCGGGTGCTCGAGCTCTGTGGGACCTTTGCTGCGAAGAGCCCGGTTGCGCTCGCCTACGCAAAGGAGGCGACGAACCTCGCGCTCCAGGGTGATCACAGGTCGAATCTCGAGGTGGAAGCGAGGCTCTTCGCGATGCTCTTCTCGACTGAGGACCAGAAGGAGGGCATGGCCGCCTTCGTCGAGAAGCGAACGCCCGAGTTCCGCGGTCGATGAGGCTGCTCGTCCTCGGCGGCACGCTGTTCGTCGGCCGCCACCTCGTCGAGGCCGCGCTCGCGCGAGGGCACGACGTGACCCTCTTCAACCGCGGTCGGACGAACGCGAATCTGTTTCCTCAGGCTGAGTGGCTTCAGGGCGACCGAGATGGCGATCTCTCTGCCCTCGAAGGGCGGGAGTGGGATGCCGTCTTCGACCCTTCGGGCTACGTGCCCCGCGTCGTGCGAGCGTCGGCAGAGGCGCTCGCGGAGTCCGTCGGGCACTACACGTTCGTCTCCAGCGGCTCGGTCTACCCGTTCGAGCACGGCTCTCACGACGAGCAGAGCACCGTCGAGGAGCTGAAGGAGGAGACCGAGGACGTCACCAAGGCCTACGGGGCGCTGAAGGCTCTCTCCGAGCGGGAGGTCGAGCGGGTTTTCCCGGGCCGCACGCTTATTCTCCGGGCCGGCCTCATCGTGGGGAACTACGACTGGACGAACCGCTTTGGGTACTGGGTGCGTCGAGTGGCCGAGGGCGGAGAGGTGCTCGTTCCTGCTCCACGGGACTGGACGGTCCAGATCGTCGACGCACGCGACCTTGTCGACTGGGCGCTCGACCTGGCCGAGCGAGGAGAGGCGGGGACGTTCAACGTTGTGGGGCCGGAGCGGCCGATTACGATTGAAGAGCTGGTCGAAGCAGTCAAGAGAGTGAGTGGTAGCGACGCGCGCTTCACTTGGGTCGACGAGGATTTTTTGCTCGACCAGGGGCTCGAGCCGTTCGAGGACGTGCCGCTCTGGCTGGCCCTTGGCCGCAACCCTGGGCTTTCGAGCTTCTACCGGATGGACAACGCCAAGGCTCTAGTCGAAGGTCTTTCGTTTCG
>DATHAG010000206.1:0-4595 GCA_035296825.1 Gaiellaceae bacterium
CGTCCCCCTGCTCTTCCTCGCGCTCTCGCTCGTCGCGCTGACCGGCGAGCAGAACGAGTCGAGCTACCTGATCGAGCAGCTCCAGCGCGCTTTCCCCCAGAGCTCGGTCGACCGGCTCCTTTCCGTCGTCGACTCGATCCAGGAGAGCGCCGGCACCGTCGGCATCATCGGAGCAGTCGCTCTGCTCTGGAGCGCACTCGGGTTTTTCAGCGTGCTCGAGTCCGCGTTCAACATCGTCTACGGCCTCCCGAACCGCTCCTTCGTCCACCAGAAGCTCCTCGTCCTGCTTCTGACCGCCACGGCGCTCGTTGTGCTCTTCGTGGCCCTCATCGTCAGCTCGTTTGGTGTCGAGCTCGCCAAGGACACCACGTACATCGGACCGGTTCTCGCCTACGTCTATGGGATTGCCGTCTCTACGCTGCTCGTGCTCGGGTTCGCGTGGAGCGTCTACCGGATCCTCACCAACGAGCCCCTCACCTGGCGGGAGACCCTGCCCGGTGCCATTTTCGCCGCGCTCCTCCTCCAGGCGAGCTTTCAGATTCTGCCGCTGTTCGTGCGCGTGACGGAGGGGCTCGTGACCCTCCAGGCCTTCGGAGGGCTCGTGCTGCTCCTCGTCTGGCTCTACGTGATGGCAAACATCCTCGTCATGGGCGCCGAGATAAACTGGTGGGTAGCGCGCGCTCGCGCGCGGGCCGACGAGCCGCCGGTTGGGCTCGCCTAGGCCAGTGCGAGCCTCCTAGATCGTCGAGTCGGCGAGGACGCGCTTCGCGAGCGCGCGGAGGATGCTGGCTTGCACCTCCGGCTCGTGGTCGAGCAAGGTCCAGAAGGCCTGGCTGTGCAGCACGAAGAACCGAAGCGGAGTCTTCGCCGTCACGGTCGCCGTTCGTGGGATGTGCTCGAAGAGCCCGATCTCACCGAAGAAGTCGCCCGGCCCGAGTGTCGCGATCACCTGGCCGCCACGCGTGACCTCGACCTCGCCCTCGACGATGACGAAGAACTCGTGTGCAGTCTCGCCCTCGCGGCAGAGCACCTTGCCGGCCGATACCTCGAGGTCCTCGGTGATCTTCGCGAGCTGGGTCAGCTCTTTCTTCGACAGGCCCGAAAAGAGCGGCACACGTCCGAGCGCCTGGGCCTTCGTGTCGTGTGAGAAGAGCGACACCGGCGCACCTTACTCCACCGACGAGGTGGCTTCCAAGGCTCGCGCGAAGGCTCGCGCGGCCTGCGAGCGATGGCTGTGCTGCGCCTTCCAGGCGTCGCCGAGCTCGGCCACCGTGCGTTCCTCTCCTTCCGGCACGAAGACGGGGTCGTAGCCGAAGCCCCCCGAGCCCGAAGGCGCCTCGGCGATCCGGCCTCTGAGCTCGCCGGTCGCCCGAATTTCGGTGCCGCCCGGATCGATGCCCACCAACTCGCAGACGTAATGCGCTTGCCGGTCCGTCGCCTGCCCCGCGAGCTCGTCGAGGAGCTTCTGCAAATTCGCCCCGTCGGTCGCTCCCTCGCCGCTGTAGCGGGCTGAGAGAACGCCCGGCGCGCCGCCGAGCGCATCCACCTCGAGCCCCGAGTCCTCGCCCAGCACCCAGACATCGTCCCGAGCGAGAACCTCCCGGCCGAACCGAGCCTTTGTCCGCGCGTTCTCGGCGAAGGTCGAGCCCGTCTCAGGAGGAGGATCACGCTCCGTCTCGAGCGGCTCGATCTCCCAGCTGGGAACGATCATGCGGAGCTCCCGCGCCTTGTGCGGGTTCCGAGAGGCGAGGACGAGCCTCACTGCCGCCAGCGGACGCCGATCACCTCGTCGAGCGCCGACAGCTGCTCGATGACGTCCCGCCCGCTCCCCCCGAAGGGGAGGTCGAGCTCGATCCGGAGCTTTCGACTGTCCTCCTCGTCCTCGAGCTCGACGTTGTCGACCCGGCTGCGCCGCCCTTCGAGCACCGCGAGCACGCCCGAGATCGGCTGCTCCGGCCGGAGGTCGACCTCGAGGACCCGTCCCTCCCGCCGGAACCGCCCGAGCGAGCCCTCGAACCAGCGAAAGGGTCCGAGCCCTACGAGCACGAGGCCGGTCGTGACGAGGGCCGGAACATAGAAGCCGGCGCCGACGGCCATTCCGATCGCGGCTACGACCCAGAGTCCCGCCGCGGTCGTGAGCCCGCGGACCGAGAGCCCCTGGCGGATGATGGCACCGGCTCCGAGAAACCCGATGCCGGTCACGATCTGGGCCGCGATTCGCGTCGGGTCGAACACGGTCCCCTGCGAGCGGTCGAACACGAAGTCTCCCCAGGCGTAGGCGGAAACGACGGTGAAGAGCGCCGAGCCGAGCCCGACCAGCATGTGCGTCCGCAGGCCGGCTGCGCGCTCGCGGAGCTCTCGCTCGAGGCCGACGAGGCCAGAGAGGCCCGCGGCGAGCACGAGCCGAAGCGCGATCTCCCAGTCCGAGATGTCCGGGGTCACGTTCACGCCGCCGTTTCTCGCTGCACCACCGCGATCTCGTCGATTCCCTTGGCGGCGAGCCCGAGCAGCTCGTCGAGCTGGGCCCGCTCGAAGGGCACCTGCTCCGCTGTCGCCTGCACCTCGATCAGCCGCCCGTCGCCGGTCATGACCACGTTCATGTCGACCTCGGCGGTCGAGTCTTCGCCGTATTCGAGGTCGAGCAAAGGCTCGCCTCCCACGATCCCGACCGAGACTGCGCTGACCACTTCTCCCGGAGCCGGCAGCCCGCGCTTCGCCGCCGCCCGCGCGAGCGCGACCCAGGCGCCGCTGATCGCCGCCGTCCGCGTCCCGCCGTCCGCGTCGATGACGTCACAGTCGAGCCAGACTGTCCGCTCACCGAGCGTCTGCAGGTCGTAGGCCGCCCGCAGCGACCGCCCGATCAGGCGCTGAATCTCGATCGTGCGACCCTTTTGCTTTCCCTCGCTGGCCTCTCGGCGGATGCGCTGGCCCGTCGAGGCCGGGAGCATCCCGTACTCGGCGGTGAGCCAACCCCGCCCGCTACCTGCGAGCCACCGCGGGACGCTGTCCTCAATCGAGGCCGCGCAGAGGACGCGAGTACGGCCGAAGGAGATGAGCGCCGAGCCGTCGGCCTGCTCGAGGAAGCCCGTGTCGATCGAGACTGGACGAAGCTCGTCCGGTCGACGGCCTTCGCGCGTCATGCCGCTGCGAGCTCGAGCTCGCTGACCGCGATCTGCTCTACCGCCCCGATTGGAAGCTGCAGGAAGCGCTCGCCGAGCGCGCGGAACTCCTCCGGGGAGCCCGTTGTCAGGAACCGGCACGCTCCCTCTCTCGAGAGGTCGTTGGCGACGCCGCGCCGGGCCAGCGTCTCGGCAACCTCTCGCGCGGTCTCGTCCGCGGAGAAGATGAGCGCCATCCCCCGGCCGAAGACCCGCTCGAACACGGGGCGGATCAGCGGATAGTGGGTACAGCCGAGGATCACCGTGTCGACCCCGGCATCTCGCAGCGGGGCTGCGTACTCGCGGACGACCGCCTGCAGGCCTTCGTCGACAGCGCCGGCTTCGATCATCGGTACGAGCTTCGGACAGGCGACCGAGACGACAGACGTTCCTGCGTCGAGCGTCCGGATGGTCGCCGCGTAGCGCCCACTCTCCACGGTCGCGGCAGTCGCAAGGACGCCGATCTTCCGGTTCCGGGTCGCCTGGACGGCCGCGTGAGCTTCCGGGGCTAGGACGCCGACGACCGGGACCGAGAGCTGCTCCTGGAGCAGCGGGAGCGCGGCCGCCGTGGCGGTGTTGCAGGCGTCGACGATCAGCTTGACGTCGCAGCGGTCGAGGTAGGAGGCGATCTCGAGCGCGAAGCGGCGAATCTCGTCCGCTGGACGAGGCCCGTACGGGCACCGCGCGCCGTCGCCGAGGTAGACGAAGTCCTCGTGCGGCATCGTGACGAGGCACTCGTGGAGGACGGTGAGCCCGCCCGCGCCAGAGTCGAAGATACCGATCGGCCGCCCGTCCACGCAAAGATTCTACGAGTGGCCGGGGACCGCACCGTGGCGCTCTTCTACTAGCGTAGAGCCGTGCTCGAGCTCTGGGACGCGCAGGACGCCTTCGCGCGGGTGGAGGATTACCTTCGGGAAAGCGAGTTCTTCGGCGGTGATCAGGTCGCCGACATGTTCCTCGGCTACGGGCTCTCGCAAGTTCTCCGTCGCGATGCGACTCCGCCCGCACCGGCCGAGCCGTGCCGACTTCCGCTCGCCGCCTGCAAGATCCGTCCTTGGACCGAGCGGCGCGACGGAGCCAGGGGCTTCAGCGTCGGTGCCTGGCGCCGCTCGTGGACTGACGCCGGCTACGCAGCGGCAATCGAGGCGGTGCAGGAGGCGATCGCCCGCGGGGACGTCTACCAGGTGAATCTCGTCCAGCACCTCTCTGCGCCCTTCGAGGGGGACCCGGCAGGCCTGGCCGCCCGGCTGGCGCCGCTCGCACCGCTCCACGGCGAGCCGCTCCTTGGCGGTGGGTGGGCGATCGTGTCGGCTTCCCCCGAGCTTTTTCTCGCCCGGCGCGGGCGCCACCTCTGGACGAAGCCGATCAAGGGGACGCGCCCGCTCAGTGCCACAGGGGAGCTAGCCAGATCCGAGAAGGACACCGCGGAGCACGTCA
>DATHAG010000207.1:0-3512 GCA_035296825.1 Gaiellaceae bacterium
TCCCGGCCGGACGGCTGCGACGGCCTCCGCGCTGATGATCGGCCTGGCGCTTGTCACCTTCGTCGCGGTGCTCGGGCAGGGCCTGCGGAGCTCGCTCGGCGATGCGGTCGAGCGGGTGGTGCGCGCCGACTACGTCGTCACCTCGGACGACGGGTTCGGCCCGCTCACCCCCGAGGCGGCGAGCGCGCTCGCGTCGCAGCCCGGCGTCGAGACGGTCAGCGGCGTTCGCCAGGATTCGGCAAGCGTCTTCGGCTCCGACGAGTCGGTCGCCGGCGTCCATCCCGGCACGATCGCCGCCGTCGTGAGCTTCGACTGGACCGAGGGCTCCGACGCCACGCTCGCCGAACTCGGTTCGAGCGGGGCCGTCCTCCAGCGCGACTTCGCCGAGGAGCACGACCTCGGCGTGGGCAGCGGGTTCAGCGTCGAGACGGCGCAGGGGAAGAGGCTCGAGCTGACGGTCCGGGGCATCTACACGCCGCCGAAGCTCGACCCGATCCTGGGCCCGATCCTCGTCTCACAGCAAACGTTCGACTTGTCGTTCGAGCGGCCTCAGGACGTGCTCGCGCTCGTCGACGCGCGCGGGGAACCGTCCGACGAGAAGAGGACGGCCCTCGAGCAAGCGCTCAGACGCTTCCCCGAGGCAAAGCTGCAGACGAAAGCCGAGTTCGCGGACGTCCGCCAGAAGGAGATCAAGGACCTCCTCAGCGTGCTCTATGTCCTGCTCTCCCTATCCATGGTCGTGAGCCTGTTCGGCATGGTCAACACAGTCGTGCTCTCGGTCTTCGAGCGCACCCGCGAACTCGGGATGCTGCGCGCGATCGGGATGACGCGGCGGCAGGCGCGGCGGATGGTCCGGCACGAGAGCGTGATCACCGCGCTGATCGGCGCCGCGCTCGGCCTGCCGCTCGGCATCGCCGTGGCCGCGCTCGTGACGCAGGCCCTGGCCGACGAGGGCGTCGCGTTCTCGCTGCCGCTCGCGCCGCTCGTTGTCTTCGCGCTCATCGCAGTCGGGGCAGGACTCCTGGCGGCGGCCCTACCCGCCCGGCGGGCGTCCCGGCTGAACGTGCTCGAAGCGCTCCAGTACGAATGAACACCAAGGAGGTACTGCGATGGAAGCAACAGTGACTGCATCGACTGCCGCGACACCGCGGCGAACCGTTCTGCTCATCCTCGTCGCGGCGAGCGTGGCCTGCGCCCCCTGGTCCTGGATCGTCGACGGTCTCACCCCCTCGTGGGTCGTCTATCCGATCGTCCTGTTCGCCGGCCTTTGGCGGCTGCGCCGGGGCGGCGGGACGCTCTACTTCGGGATCGCGGCGGCTGTCCTCTTCCTCGTCCACCTCCCCTGGGTCTGGACCGTATTCACGGGCGAGCGAACGGGCTTCCTGCCAGACGACCTGGCCATCCACCGGCTCGAGTGGGCGGTCACGCTCTTTGCCGTCCCGCTGCTCACCGCCGTCGCCGGCTTCGCGGCCTGGCGGGAGGCAAAGCGCTGAGACGGGCCCGACCCCAGGCTCCAATGAGCCGGAAAGGATGAAGGAGATCTAAATGAGAAACCTCAGCTTGGCCACGGTGGGGGCCGTCTGCGCCCTCGTCACAGTCGCCGGCTTTGTTGTCGGGATCGTCCTCTCGATCGTGGGCGGCGTTCAGGTGTTGATCCCGGAGACCGGGACCGAGGGCCCGAAGTGGATCGCAGACGTCCAGGACGCCGGCGACCTGTTCTCGGTCAGCGCCTGGTTCGTGGTTTTCGCCGGCCTCTTCGGGCTGATCGCCCTGGTCGGGTTCTACGACGCGTTGCGCGAGGCGGGCCCGGTGATGATCGTCGCCCCGATCGCTGGCGTCGTAGGCCTGACCCTGGTGACGATCTCGCACGTCATCCCCATCGCTATGGCCCACGAGCTCGCCCCGGGCTACTCCGCGGCGAACGAGGCGACGCAGGCGTCCCTCGGCGTAACCTTCGACACGCTCGCCTCGCTCAGCGGCCTGACGAACTACTTCGGGAACGCGCTGGGGTGGGGCGTCGCGGTGCCGCTCTACGCGATCGCGATCCTCAAGACGTCGGCCTTGCCCCGGTGGATCGGGTGGCTGGGACTCGTCGTTGCCGTCTTTGCCGGCTGGCTGGGGCTGCTCGCTCCGGCGTCAGACGTGGTTGAGGGCCTCACCTCGATCGGATTCCTCGGATTCTTCGTCTTCATGGCGAGCATGGGGATCGCGATCCTGCTCCGCCGGAAGCAGTCGGCCACCGAGCTCGTGCCGGCCTCCGAACCTCGGTGAACCCGTACGCGAGCAGGTCGGCGAACGCGGCGCGAGCCTCCCGCTCCCTTTTTTGGCGGATCGCGTTCAACGTGTGGGTGCGATCCTCGCTGCGGTCTTCGGTGTCGCCTTCTTCGGGCTGACGTCCCTCGTGCTCGCCTGGTTCGAGGACGTGGAAGGCGTCGCCGGGCCCGTCACCGATCTCGGCTACGGCGTTCTCGTCGGAATCATCCTGTCGACGGGGCTGCTCGTGCAGCTCCGTCGTCCCGAGTGGAAGATCGCAGGGGTCGAGCAGGCCTTCCTCGTAATCCCCGCGCTGGTCCTCGGGTCGGCGATCGCCTCCGACTCCCAAAACCTCGTCCCGGCGATGATCATGCTGCCCGCGGTCGGGATCCTGCTGGCGCTGCACCCCGCCCGAGAGGAGTTCTTCAGAAGAGGCGCCGCCTCCGATCAGCCTTCGTCCGTGGGCAAAAGGAGATCCTCGGACGCCGTCAGTTTTTGGCTTACGAAGTCGCTTGCCAGGCACGGCAGCGGGCACGGAGAGGCACGGATCCACGGCTCCGGAGCTCGTCTGCCAGACGCGCCGCGGTTCCACCAGTACTTGACGGGCTGAACCACCCGCCCTTTTCCGTGGTCATCCGTGGGCAAAGAGACAAGCTCGCGTCCGGCAGGCCGTTGTTAGCATCGCCGACGGCGCCCCCGTTCCGGCCAGTACTTCAGCGCGCGAAGTCACCCTCATGTCCGTGGTCATCCGTGCCCAAAAGAGAACCTCGTCTCCGAACCGCCCTCGAGGCGATCGCCGTGGCGGCCCCCCGTTGCGGCCAGTACTTCGTCACGCCGACCTCATGTCCGTGGTCATCCGTGCCAAAAAGCGATTTCGCCCATGCAGCCGAATTACTGATCGCCAAGCCGCTTTCCAGGTACTTCGTGGCGTGGAACGCTGAATGCGCGGAGGGAGCCTTGTGAGCTTCAGCCAAAATCGTTCATAACGTGAGTGAGAAGGGGACACGGCGAAAGCCGACTGGGCGCGTAGAGGGAGACGCAGACTTTGCGTTTCCGCGAGGTGAACGACCACGCCTGGAGGCGCGTGTAGAGGCGGATCTCGTCAACCGAGCGCAGCGAGGAGATCAGGCTGCCCGAGAGCGCCTTGTCGTCGAGCTCAACCCGTTTGTTCGGTGGTTGGCAGCACGTTATGAGACGCCCTCTCTTCCTCTAGAAGACCTCGTACAGGACGGGACAATTGGTCTCCTTCGCGCAATCGA
>DATHAG010000208.1:0-2420 GCA_035296825.1 Gaiellaceae bacterium
GGTAGACCGCCGATGCCGCCTGCGGATGCCCGCCACCCCCCAACTCCCTTGCGACGGTGGCGGCGTCGAGCTCGGCCACCCGGGCCCGAACGACACAGAACACGCGAGCGTCCATCTCCACGAGGAGCACGAGGGCGCGACAATCGGTCAGGTCGACAAGCTTGTGCGCCAGGTTCGAGATGCCGTCGACGTAGGTCGGCCAGGAGACCGCGGCGAGGAGGATCTCGAAGCCGCCGGCCTCGATGGTCTCGAGCGAGCCGAGCAAGGCATCCAGAAGCGCTCGCTCGCTCTCCCCGAGAGGCGTATGGAGGTAGCGCGCGACGACGTCCTGCTGCGCGCCGTGCCGGAGGCACCAGGCGAGTGCGTCGGCGTCGCGCCGCGTGACGCCCGGATACGTCAGGGAGCCCGTGTCCTCATGGATCCCGAGTGCGAACACGGTTGCCTCGAGCGGCGAGACCGGTAGCTCGCGCTCCGCCAGCACGCCGACGAGCGTCGTCGTGAGTGCGCCGTCGTCGGAAACGACGAGGTTCTCGGGGCTGATCCAGTCCGTCGTCTCGCCCGCATGGTGGTCGAAGGCGAGCACGTCAACGTCGGGCTTCCTGGCGACCGCTTCCAGCTCGCCGAGCCGCTCGGGCTGGAGCGTCTCGACGAGGATCAAGCGCTCGATCCGGTCGAGATCGAGTCGGCCTGCATCGACTACATCGAGCTCGTCGGCGTGGAGGCGGTAGAACTCGCGAACGTTGCGGTTCAGGGAGCCGGAAATGACGACGACCGCGCCCGGATAAAGCCGGCGCACGGCGATCATCGACGCAAAGGCGTCGAAGTCGGTGTTGGAGTGCGTAGCAATGACGTCCACGCAGCGAAGGTTAGACGCGGCCGGAGCGGGCTCCTGCCCCCCGTGTTAGATGTGGGCGACGGCCTCGACCTCGATCTTCGCACCCTGCGGGAGCGCGGAGACCTCGATCGTCGCACGGGCGGGTGGCGTGTTCCCCACGTGCCTTGCGTAGACCTCGTTCATGGCGGCGAAGTCGCCGAGGTCGGAGAGGAAGATCGTCGTCTTCAGAAGCTGCTTCGGACTCGAGCCCGCCTCCTCGAGAATGGCCTGCAGATTTCTCATGACCTGCTCGGTCTGCTCCTCGATGCCGCCGGGGAGCATCTCGTTCGTCTCAGGGTCGATCGCAAGCTGTCCCGACACGAAGACCAGCTGGTCGAATCGGATCGCCTGCGAGTACGGCGCGCCCTGGAACGGCGCCGGGGCCCGCTCCGTGCGGATCACTTCCTTGCTGGTCACGGCGGGCCGGACCATATCGCACCAAGCCCGGGTCTCCCTACGACTCCACGCGCCCGATGCTTGCGCCGAGGGTGCGCAGGCGTTCGTCGATCCGCTCGTAGCCGCGGTCGATCTCGCCGACGTTCCCGATCGTCGACGTCCCTTCCGCGCAGAGCGCGGCGATGAGCATGGCCATACCCGCCCTGATGTCGGGGCTGACCATCCGGTCGCCGTAGAGCTTCGCGGGGCCGTTCACGATCGCCCGGTGCGGATCGCAGAGGATGATCCGGGCCCCGAGGTTGATCAGCTTGTCGACGAAGAAGAGGCGGTTCTCGAACATCTTCTCGAAGATCAACACAGTGCCCTGGGCCTGGGTGGCCACCGCGAGCGCGATGGAGGTCAGATCGGCCGGAAAGGAGGGCCAGGGGCCGTCTTCGATCTTCGGGATCTGCGATCCGACGTCGTCGCGGATCACGAGATCCTGGCCGCCCGGAACGCGGACGCTCGTACCGTCGAGCTCCCAGCGCACGCCGAGCCGCTCGAACCCGGGCCAGATTCCGATGAGGTGCGTGGGATCGACTTCCTCGATCACCATCTCGCCCTCTGTGACCGCGCCGAGCCCTATGAAGCTCGCCACCTCGATGTGATCCGTGCAAATCCGCCATTCCCCGCCGTGGAGGCGCTCGACGCCCTCGACCCGGAGGACGTTCGAGCCGATCCCGGTGACCCGGGCACCCAGCGAGTTCAGGAAGTTGCAGAGATCCTGGACGTGGGGCTCACAGGCGGCATTTCCGATCACGGTCTCGCCGCTGGCGAGGACCGAGGCCATGATCGCGTTCTCGGTCCCTGTCACCGACGCCTCGTCGAGGAAGAGGTGCGTGCCCTTGAGCCCGGCCGTCGCCTTCATCCTGAGCCGCCTGTTCGCGTGGATCTCGGCGCCGAGGCGATCGAGTGCGTCGATGTGCGTGTCAATACGCCGCCGACCGATGACGTCTCCGCCAGGGGGCGGAACGATGGCCTCTCCCTCGCGTGCAAGGAGCGGCCCGGCGAGCAGGATCGAGGCCCGAATTCTGCTGCAGAGCTCCTCGTCGAGCTCGTGCTTCGAGATCGTGGCGGCACGGATCCGGACGCATCCGTCAACCGGTGCCTC
>DATHAG010000209.1:0-3261 GCA_035296825.1 Gaiellaceae bacterium
CCGGAGGGCTACAAGGAAGCGCTGGAGCTCCTGGCGGCTCCGCGGTGAGTCGGGCCCGCATCGAGCGCCTGGTGGCCGAGCTGGAGGGCCTCGGCGCCGAGAGCTTCCTCGTCACGCATCCGGTCAACGTCTTCTGGCTGACGGGGTTCGAGAGCTCGAACGCAGCCTGCCTCGTCAGCGCCGACGGCGTCGTCCTCGCAACTGACGGGCGGTACATCGAGGAGGCGCGGCACGTGGTCGATGTCGAGCCGTTGCAAGCCGAGCGCGACCTGATCGCGTGGATTGCCGGGAAGCTCGGAGACCTTGCGCAGGGCGCGGTGGGGTTCGAGGCCGATCACGTCACCGTCGCCCAGTACGAGCCGCTGCGGGAAAGCGGCGTCGAGCTCGTCCCCAGCAAGGGTGCGCTCAAGGGCATCCGCGCCGTCAAAAGTCCCGACGAGCTCAACTCCATCCGTGCATCGGCGGCCGTGAACGACGCAATGTACCGGCGCCTGGCGGGGGAGAGTCTCGTGGGCCGGACGGAGGCGGACGTCGCCTGGTGGATCGTGCGGACCCTGCGCGAGGAGGGCGCGGACGCCGTCGGATTTGACCCCATCGTCGCCGGCGGCCCCAGTGCCGCGGTGCCGCACCACCATCCTGGAGAGCGCCCGATCGGTCCGAACGAGACGGTGATCGTCGACGCGGGTGCCACCGTCGACGGCTATCGGTCCGATTGCACGCGCACGTTCGCGACCGGCGAGCTCCCGGACGGGCTCGCGGAGGCGTACGACCTCTGCCGGAGCGCCCAGGCGAACGCGCTCGCCGAGGTGCAGGCGGGCGGAGACGCGCGGGCCATCGATGCAGTCGCACGGCAGGAGATCGAGGCCGCGGGCATCGCTCCGGTGCTTCACGGGCTAGGCCACGGCGTGGGGCTCGAGGTGCACGAGTTGCCGATCCTCTCCGACATCTCGGAGGCGATCCTCGCGCCGGGGAACGTCGTGACAGTCGAGCCCGGCGTCTATCTGGCCGGAAAGGGCGGCGTCAGGATCGAGGACCTCGTAATCGTCGAGGAGGGCGGCGCTGAGGTCCTGACGCCGTTCACCAAGGATCTCGTAACGCTCGTCTAGGCGCCTGGTCGCTAATCGGGTGCCCTTGCCGGCCGCGGGTCGGGTCATTGCCGATCAACCATCTAAACTGGCCCTCCGTGGCCGAGGTCGTCTCCACCAATCAGTTCCGAAATGGCATGCACGTCGAGCTCGAAGGGCAGGTCTGGCGCATTGTCGAGTTCCAACATGTGAAGCCCGGGAAGGGTGGCGCATTCGTGCGGACGAAGCTGAAGAGCCTCGACTCGGGTTCGGTCGTCGACAAGACGTTCCGGGCCGGCGAGAAGATGCCGCGCGTCCATACGGAGACGAAGAGCGTCCAGTACCTGTACGACGCGGGCGACGAGGTCGTATTCATGGACGAGTCCTCGTTCGAGCAGGTGAACCTGCCTCGCACCGAGGTCGAGGGGATGGAGTTCCTCCAGCCCTCGAGCTCAGTCATGCTCCTCACGGTGGACGGGCGCCCTGCCGGCATCCAGCTCCCGGCCTCGGTCGAGCTCTCTGTGGTCGAGACCGAGCCCGGAGTCAAGGGCGACACGGTTTCCAACGTCACGAAAGCCGCGACGCTCGAGACGGGCGCGGTCGTCCAGGTGCCCCTGTTCGTCAATCAGGGCGACCGGATCAAGGTAGACACGCGCGAGCGCCGCTACATGTCGCGCGCCTAGCCCATCTGGATGCCCGCTCTCGTCGACACGACGATCCGCCTCCTCTCGCAGGAGCCTCTCGCAGGCCGAGTCGAGACGTCACGCCTGCTCGAGCTCGCCGACATTCTGGACTCTGCCGGTTTCGGGTATCTCGAGGTGTCCGGAGGCGGCTGCTTCGACACGGCCGTCCGCCGGGGGCTCGAAAGTCCCTGGGAGCGAATCCGAGCACTGAAGGCCCGCTGTAAGACACCGCTCGGGATCGCGCTTCGCGGGCGCTTCCTGGTCGGTTCGCGACCTGTCTCGCGAGATCTCGTTCGGCGCTTCGTCCACAGCGCTGCCGAGAGTGGCATCGACGTCTTTCGGATCCATGACCCGCTGAACGACCTCGAGAACCTCGAGGACGCTGCCGAGGCGATTCGCGGCGCTGGGAAAGAGCTCGCGATCGGGCTCGTGCACAGCCCGGTCCCGGCGGACCAGAGCGACGTCCTCCTCGAGCGCGCATATCACCTGAACGACCTCGGCGCTTCACGGGCACTGGTGCACGACCCGGCCGGCTCCCTCGATCCGGGCCGCGCGCGGGAGCTCGTCGAGCGGGTGCGGGAGGCGAGCGGGCTGCCTGTTGGCCTGTATTGCCAGGGAGCGGCAGGGGCAGCACTCGCGGCTTCGATCGAGGCCGCACGGGCGAACGCGGACGTCATTGCCTGCGCCATTTATCCGATTGCACTCTCCATCCACCGCGTCTCCGCGGAAGCGCTCTCGCAAGCTCTCTCAGGCATGGGCCTCGAAACTGGCATCGACGTTGCCGCCCTTTGGCGTGCGTGCGAGCTGGTCGACTCGGCGCTCGGAGACGATCCCGTGCCGCCGCTGTCGCCGCGGGTCGCGGTGAGGGCGGCCGAGTACGAGCTGCCTGCCGGACTCGTCGCCGAGCTCGACGCAAACCTCCGTGCGCAGGGGTTTTCGGACCGCCTCGACGAGGTGCTCCACGAGCTAACCGAGATCAGGCGCGAGTGTGGCTGGCCTCCGCTCGCGTCGCCGATCGGCCAGGTGCTCGGCTCGCAGGCCCTCATCCACGTTCTCTCGGCTCAGCGCTGGCAGATCGTGGTCGACGAGATCCGTGACCTGATCCAGGGTCGCTATGGGAGGACACCGGCCGAGGTCGATCCGGTAGTTGTCCGCGCGCTCGGGCTCTTGCCGGACCACCGGACGGACGACGACGGCGTGCCCGACAGGCTGGACGAGCTGCGCGAGGATGCCGAGGGACTCGCCGCGAGCGAGGAAGAGCTTCTGCTCCTCGCGCTCTTCGGAGAGGAGGCCGAGCCCCTCCTCCGAGCGGTCCGGAGCCGCGGGCAACGGGACGCTCCCGAGGGAGCTGGTCTCGACAGGCTCGGGACGGAGCGGTTGCGTGAGCTGATCAGAGTCGTGCAGGAGTCAGGGATCGGTGAAGTGACCGTCGAGGAGGGGGAAACGCGAGTCACGGTGCGCAGACGTGAGGAGGGTCCCGAGCCGGAGGCCCCCTCAACGGCCCCGATTGCAAT
>DATHAG010000210.1:0-3150 GCA_035296825.1 Gaiellaceae bacterium
TCGGCACCTTCGGGCTCGGCGTGACGGTCGGCGGTCTCGTCTTCGGGCGCTGGCGCAAGGCCTGATCCGATCTCGCCACACGGACCGCGTCGACCAGTTCGTCGCGATGCCCCTTGCGCGTCCTTGGCGCGAGCCTTCACATTTTTGCGCCATTCCGCGCACCACCCGCCTCATGGTGCGAGCAAGGCTCGCCGCGGGGGAACCAGTAATCGGGGGACCCCGGGGACAGTTTCACGGGCGGGCGGCTCGTACACGGTCGCCTTTCGCCTTCCATCGACCCGGCCCGCTCGAGGGCTACGGCAGGAGCCCCGGCCGCTGTGCCGAACGCGCCACTCATGCACGGGTATCTCTCTCCCGGGGAGGAAGTCCAGTTGGAAGCACGCCAGCACGGCATCGCGCTCGCCTTTCCTCTGGCTCGTGCTTTCGCGGTTGCGGGTCTCGGGACTGCGCTCATCCTCTACGGGACGCGCGCCCACTGGCTCTTCGCCCCGCTCGGAGCGGGCCTTCTCGGCGCGGCCGCAGTCCTCGCGCTGGGCGCCGTGTGGCGGTGGGACCGCACCGAGCTCGTTCTGACGAGCGAGAAGCTCTTCGTGGTCCACGGAATCGTGAGCCGCCGCGCCGCTGCAGTTCGGCTCTCCCGTGTCGGCGCGGTCGAGGTAGAGCAGAGCCTCCTCGGGCGCATGCTCGGGTACGGGACGCTCATCGCGGGGGAGCTCGAGATCCCGTACGTTCCCAGCCCGCGTGACGTCTGCCGGCTAGTTCGCTAGCTCGCTAAACGCCCCTTGCGGCCCGCTGCGAAGTAACTACATTTGGTATAGTTACTTGCAAATGGCGAGCGAGAGAGGACCAAATTCCCGCATGAGCAAGCTCCTTCTGATTCCCCTGGAAGACACCGTCGTCTTCCCGAACATGAGCCTTACCCTGACGATCGACACGGGTGACGAGGACAAGGTCGTGCTCGTCCCTCGACACGAGGGTGACTACGCGAGCGTTGGAACA
Source organism: Gaiellaceae bacterium (assembly GCA_035296825.1). Taxonomy (GTDB): domain Bacteria; phylum Actinomycetota; class Thermoleophilia; order Gaiellales; family Gaiellaceae; genus DASQGA01. The sequence continues at coordinate 1,000 of DATHAG010000210.1, forward strand.
GTCGTCGAGGTGACGGACAAGGTCCGTCTGCCAGGCGGCGTCCAGGCCGTCAACCTGAACGGGCTTCATCGTGCTGTGATCGGCGCGGCCGAGAGCGATGCCTCCGGCCAGCTGCGAGCGGAGGTCGACGAGCGTCCCGACGAGAATCCCGCACCCACCTTGACGCGCGAGCTCGAACGCGAGTACCGCGCGGTCGTGGAAGAGATTTTGGAGGTGCGGGGGGCCGACGAGCGGATCTCCGCTTTCGTCCGCTCCATCTCGGAGGCAGGTGCCCTCGGCGACACCGCCGGCTACTCGCCCGAGCTCTCCTTTGAGCAGAAGGTCAAGTTGCTCGAGGCCGTCGACATCGTGGAGCGCCTGAGGCTTGCTGTGGAGTACCAGCGAGAGGTGCTCGCCCAGCTCCAGGTTCGCAAGCGCATCCGCGATGACGTGGAATCGGGCGCCCAGAAGCAACAGCGCGACTACTTCCTTCGCCGCCAGATGGACTCGATCCGCAAGGAGCTCGGCGAGGACGAGGGCTCGATTGTCGAGGAGTACCGGCAGAAGATCGCTGAAGCCGGCATGCCCGAGGAGGTGCAGAAGCAGGCGGAGAAGGAGCTCGATCGGCTCGAGCGGATGGGCGAGTCGACGGGCGAGTCCTCGATGATCCGAACGTATCTCGACTGGCTGATCGCCGTGCCGTGGTCCAAGCGCTCCGAAGACGTTCTCGATCCGGTGAACGCGCGCGAGATTCTCGATACGGACCACGCCGGCCTGGAGGACGTGAAGGATCGGATCGTCGAATACCTCGCGGTTCGGAAGCTTCGGCAGGAGCGCGGGATCCAGGAGGACAAGCGCTCCGGCGCGATCCTGACGCTCATCGGCCCGCCCGGGACCGGGAAGACGTCCATCGGCGAATCGATTGCGCGTGCCCTTGGCCGCGAGTTCGTCCGCATGTCACTGGGCGGCGTCCGCGACGAGGCTGAGATCCGCGGGCACCGGCGCACCTACATCGGCGCCCTCCCGGGACGCCTGGTTCGCGCGCTCCGTGACGCGGAGACGATGAACCCCGTCATCATGCTCGACGAGGTCGACAAGGTCGGCGCCGACTGGCGCGGAGACCCGTCGTCGGCCCTCCTCGAGGTGCTCGACCCCGCGCAGAACCACTCGTTCCGCGACCACTACCTCGATGTCGAGCTCGACCTTTCGCAGGTCTTCTTCATCGCCACAGCCAACGTGGCCGACACGATCCCGGGCCCGCTTCTCGACCGCATGGAGGTCATTCGCTTCGACGGCTACACGGTCGACGAGAAGGTCGCGATCGCTCGCGGCTATCTCTGGCCCCGGCAGGTCGAGCGAAACGGCCTCCTGGCCGAAGAGGTCGAGATCCACGATGCGGTCATCGAGACGGTGATCACCGAGTACACACGGGAGGCAGGCGTTCGCCAGCTCGAGCGTGAGCTCGGGACGATCCTCAGAAAGACGGCCACGCGCATCGTCTCGAAGGAGATCGAGGTGCCCGTGGGTGTCGACATCGAGATCGTCCGCGATGCGCTCGGCCGGCAGAAGTTCTTCCAGGAGGCCGCCGAGAGAACAGCCGTCCCCGGGGTTGCAACAGGGCTGGCCGTCACCGGCACGGGCGGTGACGTCCTCTTCGTCGAGGCCACCCCCATGGAGGGAGCGAGCGAAGGCCTGATCCTCACCGGCCAGCTCGGCGACGTCATGAAGGAGTCGGCGCGCATCGCGCTCTCGTACGTACGGGCGCACACCGAAGACCTCGGCATCGATCCGCAGGAATTCACTGATCGGTCCTTCCACGTACACGTCCCGGCCGGGGCGATTCCGAAGGACGGGCCCAGCGCCGGCATCACAATGGCGACCGCGCTCGCCTCGCTGCTTACGCGACGGCCTGTTAAGCACACGGTCGGCATGACCGGAGAGGTCACGTTGCAGGGTCGCGTGCTTCCGATCGGCGGCCTGAAGCAGAAAGTCCTCGCCGCGCACGCTGCGGGGCTCACGGACGTGATCCTGCCGGAACGAAACCGGCCGGACCTCGACGACGTGCCCGAAACCGTTCGGGAGCACATGAGCTTCCATCCCGTTATGACGCTTGCGGAGGTGCTCGACCTCGCGCTCGAGCCGGTCCGCTCCCAGGATGCCGCCCTGTCGTAG
>DATHAG010000211.1:0-21968 GCA_035296825.1 Gaiellaceae bacterium
CATCAAGAAGGCGCACCGGAAGCTCGTCCGAAAGCATCATCCAGACGCGAATCCGGGCGACACCGAGGCCGAGGAGCGCTTCAAGGAGATCCAGGGTGCCTACGACGTCCTGAGCGATCCGGCGAAGCGCAAGCAGTACGATCAGCTCGGGAGCCGCATGTTCTCGGGCGCCGGCGCCGGAAACCGTGCGGGCGGCTGGAACTACGACGGCAACCTCGGGGATTTCAGCGACCTCGGAAACCTTGGCGACTTCGGGGACCTCCTCGGCGGCCTCTTCGGGAACGCCGGCGGACGGCGAACCACCCGCGCGCGAAGCCAGCAGGGCGAGCGCGGCCGCGACGTCGAGGTCGAGGTGAACGTCTCCTTCGAGGACTCCCTGCGCGGACTCGAGACGAGGGTTCCCGTTCAGCTCGAGATGCCGTGCCGGACCTGCGGCGGCTCCGGGGCGGAGCCGGGCACGACCCCTACGCTTTGCCCAGTGTGCCGAGGGCGCGGTGTCGTGTCCGAGAACCAGGGCGTGTTCGCGCTCTCCCAGCCGTGCCCCCGCTGCGGCGGCAACGGCACCGTGGTCGAGACGCCGTGCCACACGTGCCACGGCTCCGGCCGCGAGGTCCGGACGAAGCGCTACACCGTGAAGATCCCGCCGGGAGTCAAGGACGGAACGAGGATCAAGCTGAAGGGGAAAGGCGAGCCAGGCCGAAACGGTGGCCCCTCCGGCGACCTGCACGTGATCACCCGCGTCGCGTCTTCGCCCTTGTATGAGAGACGGGGCTCGGACCTCATCATCGAGGTTCCGGTCACGTACGCCGAAGCGGCTCTCGGAGCCGAGGTTGAGGTTCCGACTCCCGACGGCAAGATCTCCCTGAAGATTCCGCCCGGCACGCAAGACGGCCGGATGCTGCGCGTCCGGGGCAAGGGCGCTCCGAAATTGAAGGGCTCAGGGCGCGGCGACCTGCTCGCGCGCGTACGCGTCGTCATTCCGACAAAGCTTTCGAAGGCGGAGCGCGAGGCGGTCGAGAACCTCCAGAAGGTCTCCCGCGAGAACCCGCGCGAGAGGCTGGAGGTTTAGATGACCAACCACCCGTGTTACATGATCTCCGTGGCGGCCGAGCTGGTCGGCATGCATCCCCAGACACTCCGGATGTACGAGACGAAGGGACTCGTGCGGCCGCAACGGACGCCCGGAAACACGCGTCTGTATTCCGACGCCGACCTGGAGCGGCTCCGTCTCATCCAGACGCTCAAGGCCGAGCTCGGGATCAACCTGGCCGGCGTGGAGATCGTGCTGCGGCTCGAGGACGAGCTTCGGAAGGTTCAAAGGCGCCTGGAGCGCCTCGAGCGCCAGATGCGCGACGAGGTCCGCGAGGTCCACAGGCAGTATCGCCGCGACCTCGTGCCCTACCGGGCCAGCGAAATGCTGCCTGACAGAAAGGCGAGATGGACTTCAACAAGCTGACACTGAAGGCTCAAGAGGCGGTGGCCGCGGCGATGGACCTGGCACGACGGAACGGCAACCCGGAGGTGTATCCGGAGCACCTGATACTCGCGCTCCTCGACCAGGAGCTGCCCCGCACGCTCGTCGAGCGTGCGGGAGGCTCGGTGGCGGATTCGCGGGCCAAGGCCGAGGAAGCGCTGACCGCGAAGCCGGCTGTCCAGGGGACCGCGGCCCAGCAACCGCGTGCCTCGACCGCCTTCTCGCGCGTCGTCGACGAGGCCGAGCAGGAGATGCGGAAGCTCGAAGACGAGTTCGTCTCGACCGAACACCTGTTGCTGACGCTGGACCTCCTCCCGCGCGATCGCCTCGAGGAGGCGCTCAAGGAAGTACGCGGCAGCCAGCGCGTGACCTCGCAGGATCCCGAGGGCACGTACCAGGCCCTCGAGAAGTTCGGCCGCGACCTGACCTCCGAGGCAGATCAAGGCAAGCTCGATCCCGTGATCGGCCGCGACGAGGAGGTTAGGCGCGTGATCCAGGTGCTCTCGCGCCGGACGAAGAACAACCCGGTCCTGATCGGCGAGCCTGGCGTCGGCAAGACGGCCATCGTCGAGGGCCTCGCTCAGCGCATCGTCGCCGGCGACGTTCCCGAAGGGCTGAAGGGCAAGCGCGTCTGGGCTCTCGACATCGGCGCGCTGCTCGCCGGCGCGAAGTACCGGGGCGAGTTTGAGGAGCGGCTCAAGGCCGTTCTGAACGAAATCAAGTCTGCCGAGGGGCAGGTGATCCTCTTCATCGACGAGCTCCACACGATCGTCGGCGCGGGTGCATCGGAGGGTGCGGTCGACGCGGCGAACATGCTGAAGCCAATGCTCGCCCGCGGTGAGTTGCGCCTGGTCGGCGCGACCACGCTCGACGAATACCGGAAGCACATCGAAAAGGACGCTGCGCTCGAGCGGCGCTTTCAGCCAATCTTCGTGGGCGAGCCGTCGGTGACTGACACGATCGCGATCCTCCGCGGTCTCAAGGAGCGCTACGAGGCGCACCACGGCGTCCGAATCACGGATGCCGCACTCGTCGCGGCGGCCGTCCTGTCGGATCGCTACATCTCGGACCGCCAGCTGCCCGACAAGGCGATCGACCTGATCGACGAGGCCGCCTCGCGCCTCCGGATGGAGATCGACTCCTCGCCCATCGAGCTGGACGAGGCGGACCGGCGCGTGCGCCAGCTCGAGATCGAGCAGGCGGCGATGTCGAATGAGAAGCCCGAGGTTCGTGCTCCCGTCGAGCGTGACCTCGCCGAGGCGAAGGAGGCGCGTGACGCGCTTGCGGGCCGCTGGGCGAAGGAGAAGGAGTCCCTCGACCGGGTCAAGGAGATCACGCAGCGAATCGACGACCTGCGGAACGAGGCGGAGCGGGCCGAGCGCCAGGGCGACCTCCAGCGAGTGGCGGAGATCCGCTACGGCGAGCTGCCGGAGCTCGAGCGGGAGCTCGCAGACCGCGAGCAGGCAGAGACTCCGATGGTCAAGGAGGAGGTCGACGAGGACGACATCGCCGCGGTCGTCGCGCGTTGGACGGGCGTGCCGGTCGAGCGGCTGCTCGAGGGAGAGACCGAGAAGCTGATCCACATGGAGGACCGCCTCCACCAGCGAGTCGTAGGGCAGGATGAAGCGATCGCCGCGGTCGCGAACGCACTGAGGCGGTCGCGCACAGGCCTCCAGGATCCGAACCGTCCCATCGGCTCGTTCATCTTCCTCGGCCCGACAGGAGTCGGGAAGACCGAGCTGGCCCGGGCGCTCGCGGAGTTCATGTTCGACGATGAGCGGGCCATGGTCAGGCTCGACATGTCCGAGTATCAGGAGCGCCACACCGTCTCCCGGCTGGTGGGCGCGCCTCCCGGTTATGTCGGTTACGAGGAAGGGGGCCAGCTGACGGAAGCAATCCGGCGGCGTCCCTACTCGGTCATCCTTCTCGACGAGATTGAGAAGGCGCACACCGAGGTCTTCGACGTGTTGCTCCAGATTCTGGACGACGGGCGTCTGACGGACGGCCAAGGCCGTACGGTCGACTTCCGGAATACCGTCATCATCATGACTTCGAACGTCCGGTCGGCTGACGACCTTCGCGACCGGTTCCGTCCGGAGTTCCTGAATCGGATCGACGAGATCGTCGAGTTCAAGCCTCTCACACGAGAGCAGATCGGCGACATCGTCGAGTTGCAGCTCCAGCGTCTGAGGGACCGGCTCGCCGAGCGCCAGCTGAGCCTCGAGATCACGGATGCCGCGAACGAGGCAGTGGCGGAAGCGGGCTGGGATCCGACCTACGGCGCGCGACCGCTCAAGCGGGCGATTCAGCGGCTGATCGAAAACTCGCTGGCCGTCCGGCTTCTGGAGGGCGACTTTGCGCCCGGCGACACGGTTCTCGTGGATGCGCGGGACGGTGAGCTCGTCTTCGAGAAGGCTTCGGCCAGTGAGCCGTTGGCCGTTTAGCAACCTTCCATAGCGCGCCAGGAAACCTCCACCGGTCGACTTCGCGGGCCGGGTACGGTTCTCGTCGTGGCGGCCCACCTCGATCGACCCCTGCGCCTCGGGGAGGTTCTGGCCGAAACGATCCGTCTCTACGGCGCCCGTCCGTGGGCGGCGCTAGGCGTGGGAGCATTCGTCGGGGCAATGCTTCTCCTGGGAGCACTCACGGGCCACGTCGTGGGATTCATCGCCGCGATCTCGGTCGCCTTCACCCTCGCCTTCGGTGTGTCGGCCCGCCTCGTCTCGGGTGACGGCTTCCGGGAAGCCTGGGCGCAAACGATCGTTCGGAGCCCAGTCCTGCTGCCGCTTGCGGTCGTCGTGGGGCTGCCGTTCACCCTCGGGCGGATCGATCCCTTACTGCTCCTTTTCGCAGTCGCCTGGCTCGCGGTCTCTTGCTTCTCCATTCCCGTTGCCATGCTGGAGCGGCCGCCGGCGGGTGACAGCTGGTTTGAGCGCCTGGGCTTCGCCCTCCAGCGCTCGCTCCGCCTCGCGCGGGCCGAGTACCTGCACGCGCTGGGCGTTGCAGCCGCTCTCGTCATGATCTACGTCTTCTTCGGAGTCCTCCTCGCCGGGCTGCTCGAGGGGTTCGCCGACAACGGCGGGCTGGCCGCCACGACGCTCGTCCAGATCGTGTTGGCGCCCTTCTTCTTCCTCGGCCTGAGCGTCCTCTACTTCGAGCAGAAGGCGCGCGCTGTATCCTCGCCCGGCTGAGGCTGAGAGAACGGAGGAGCGATGCCGAGCTACATCATGTTGTCCACGCTGAGCGAGCAGGGCCTCCAGACGCTCAGGGCCAACCCGGAGCGGATCAAGCAGGTGAACCAGGATGTCGCGGAGCTCGGGGCGAAGGTGTTGCACCAGTGGTTCGTCCTCGGCCCGTACGACTTCGTGAACGTCGTCGAGGCGGCGGATGCGTCCGTGATCGCCAAGGTCTCGATCGCTTTGGGAGCACGGGGCAGCGTCCACACGCAGTCGTACGAGATGCTCGACGTCGACGACCTCCTGCGCCTCCTGAACGAGTAGCCAGCGCGATGGGCGATCCGTCGCGGCTGCCCGACTGGTTGGCCGCCGAGGTGGCGGAGTGGCCCCAGGATGCATTTGGCGCCCACCAGGCCCGGCTCCTGCTCCGCGATGGAAGCGTGATCGCGCCGGTGGCGATCCTTCCGAGCGGCGACGTGGTCGGCTGGGGCTCGGCAGGGCATGTCGATTTCCGCTCCGACGACGTGGTGGCGATCGAGCGAATCGACGACTGAGAGCGTCACGCCGAGCGAGCGAGTGCGACCATGAGGTTGACGGCGTCCTCCCGGTCGAGCCCTTGCTCCGCGACCAGCGAGCGCCACGTTGTGAATGCCGCCGCGTGAGCGAGAGCTGCGCGCAGCCGCTGTCTTCGCGCGCCTCGTGCCTTCCAGCCGCGGAGAAGGAGTTCCGGCATGGCGCTCATCTGCTTACGAGTCGGAGCGATGAGCTCGGCAAGCGCCGGAATCACCGCCGCGTCCCGCAGCACATTGGCCGTCATTGCCTCGGTCTCGGCGTAGTGGAGATACAGGCTCTCAAGTGCGACGCGAAGTCGCTCCTCCGGATCGTGGATCCGGGACCAGGACTTCGCGTCAGGCCGGGGATGGCGCGCACGGAAATGAGCCGAGCACGCCGCCAGCATCGACGGTTCGTCCGGAAAGTGCCGGTAGACGGTGGGGCGCTCGACGCCGGCGCGCGCAGCGACTGCGCTGACGGATGTCCGTGCCGGGCCGACCGTCTCGTGAAGTTCCACGACCGCGTCGAGGATCCGCTGGCGTGTCTCCTGTTGCCGGAGAGCCCGTTTCTTCTGCTCATAGCGCCTTGGCATCTCCATATTCATGATACATGCTCGTAAAGCGAATATTGACAGCCGCTTACCGGTCGGATATCGTCGTATTTCCCATTACATAGATGTACGTGAAAGCGAGGGCTGTCTCGATGCAGGACACAAAGGATCTCACAGGGAATGTGGCCTCAACCGCGATGATGGAAGGCTGGCACGACGGTGAGCCGCAGGCCCGTTGGCGCGTCGGCTTCCCGCTGCTCTCACTCGAAGACTCGCTCGTGATCCAGATCGAGACCGAGCCGGGCGCCTGCCTAGGCACGCATACAGACGGCGCCGAGGAGATCCTGCTTGTGCTCGCAGGAAGGATCGAGGCCCATGTCGACCACGAGCGGATCGAGCTCGGGCCCGGAGAGATGGTGGTCGTGCCGGAACTCGCGCCCCACGGATTCCGCACCGTCGGAGACGTGATGGCGCGCGTGCTCGGATTCTTTCCGACGAAGTCGGTTGAGAGCGTCTTCGACCGCGAGATCGTGCCACTCGGGGAAACGAAGGTGAGTGTTCCGCCGCCGCGCGAGGCGCTCGAGGAGCTCGGGCTCGTCTAGGGCAGGGTATCGCCGAGAACGAACACGTAGTCCGTTTTCGCGGCTCCCATGTGGCAACTCCAGCAGACCGCGTCCCTTGCAATTTCGGCGAAGGCGTCGTCTGTGCGCTCGCGGGTGTACTCCACAAAGACCCAGTCGTTGTGATCCGGGTCGGCGCCGACCAGCTTCCGCATCGTCGCTATCAGTCCGACGAAGTCATCACCGGGGCGGAACCCCTCCTTGACGATGATCGTCCCATTGGGGAAGGCGCCGCCTGACGGACGTTTCGTCGCGAACACGTTCTTCCTGCCGAGATGCGGGTCGCTGTCTCGTGGCGGGAGACCTTTCGCGAGCTCCTCCCAGCTCTCGTAGCCGGCGGTGAAGGCGGGGAGCCCCGGGAGCGTGGACACCTGCTCCCCGGTCGTGGCCGACTCCAGTTCCTCTTCGGTCGAGGTGGGCGCGGAGTCGGCAATGGTCGTGGTCGGCGCCGAGCCGGCGGCGGGAGGAGCTTCCTCTTCACTCGACCCGCCGCATGCCGCCAGTCCGACGACTGCTAGGAGCACTGCGAGCCGAGCCATGATGCTACTTAGACTCATGCCGTTCGGGAGCGAGCCGCATCGAGGCGCTCCGAGGCCCGCTCGAGCGCAGCGCGGGCCTTCTCGACCGCTTTCTCGCGAGCGCTTGCCTCGCGGCGGCTTGCCGCAGCTGCCTCCTCCGCATCGCGGAGCTCGCGCTTGCGCGTGTCGAGCTCCTGACGGAGCTCTCGCTCGCGCTTCTGGCCACGCTCGCGCTCCCGTCCCCGCTGGCGAACTCCCGCCCGGCGAGTTTCGCCCGGGGTGAAGCCTTGCATGAGCGTCTCGAGTCCCCGCGGCTCGAGGTCGGCTGTCAGGACGCCTTCGCTCAGCGCTGCCCCCGCCTCCTCGTCGACGGCGGCCGCCTGGAGGGTGGTGGCCAGTCGGCGGAGAGTGGCATGGGTCGATCCGTGACCCGTCTCGGCGAGCATGGCCGCTGCGGCCTCGACGAGCTCGTCAACGGCCTTCCCTTCGGCCGCGAGCGCGTCGCGAAGCTCCTGGGCATCTCCGCCCTTCAGAAGGCCTGTCTGCGCCTTGCGCAACCGTTCGCCCGCCGAGAGCAACGCCCGCACTCCCGGCTTCTCACGGCGAGCCAGTTGATTGGCCGCCCAGGCAGAGACCGTTGGCTTGCGAAGGCTCTTGACCTCGTCGGAGGCCTCCCGATCGCCTGACTTTCTCAGCTCCCCAGCCAGGGCGTTTCTGGCGGTCGTGAACTCCTCAAGCGGGAGTGAAAAGAGACTTTCTATCCGACCGTCTGGCACTGGTTTAGGACACGCACCGCCGGAGACATGGACGCGAAACCACGAGGGAGGTCCAGATGGCGAATCCAGTTCCAGCCGGAAGCGACGTGTCCGCAGGAGCGTACAGGTGCACGAACTGCGGCAGCCAGATCGACGTGGGCTCGGTCGAGAGCCTGCCTCCGTGCCCCAAGTGTGGCAACGGGGAGTGGAATACGGTCACGGGCGGCGACAGCGCCAACGACCCGTATCCCGACAGCTAACCGTCTGTCCGTCGGTCGTGGTCCGCTCATGCTCCGGCGGCTCGCTGGACGGCGTGGGTGGCCCGAAGGCAGCATCGGGAGCACGAGCGCGGTGATGATCTTGCTCACGTCTCGTGTACGCGGGACTCGCGGCGTCGAGTCCTCCGGACCGGAGAATGACCCATGTTGAGTGCCGACGCCGCGACGCCGCCCGCGATCTTCGCGCGCGCGGAGACGATCGGTTTCTCCGTGCTCGGCAGGCCGATCCGTGCGCTCGAGACGGGTAGCACGGATGCTGCGCGGACGATCCTCGTCGTCGGCTGCATCCATGGCGACGAATGTGCCGGAACCGCCATCACGCACCGGCTCGCCCGGGCGACGGTGCCGGAAGGCGCCGAGATCTGGATCGTGCACGTCCTGAATCCGGACGGGCGAGTGGCCCGCACGCGGCAGAACGTCCGGGGCGTCGACCTGAACCGGAACTTCCGCTCTGGCTGGCGTGCCGTGGGAGAGGCCTGGGATCCCGAGTACCCCGGGCCGGCACCTTTCTCCGAGCCGGAGACCCGGACAGCCCGGGCGCTCGTCCGCCGCATCCGGCCCGATGTCACCATCTGGTACCACCAGCCCCAGGCGACCGTTCGGGCCTGGGGTGGGAGCATCGCCGCCGGACGCCGCTACGCGCGGCTCGCAGGCGTTCGCTTTCGCCCGATCCCCTGGCCGCCCGGCAGCGCAGCGAACTGGCAGAACCACGTTTTTCCGGGCGACGCCTCGTACGTGGTCGAGCTCGCCTCCGGTTATCCCACCGCCGGCCTGGCGTCTCGCCATGTCAGGGCGGTTCTTACGATCGCGCGCAGCCGCTAGCTGTCGAGACGGGCGTACGCGACCGCGGCCTCTGCGGCCAGCGAAGCGTTCTCGACGACCAACTGCCGGTTGACCCGCATCGTGTCGCCGCCGCTCTCCCGATGGAGGTAGGCGAGGAGGAACGGCGTCAGCGCCTGGCCCTTCACGCCCTGCCGCTCCGCTTCTTGGACCCCGGCCTCGACGAGGGGCTCGACGTCCAGGCTTTCGTCAGGCGGGCGGGCAAGCACGAGCGCCGAATGACGGCTGAGCCGCCAGTGGGCATCGGCGATCGACGCGGCTTCCTCCACCGACTCGACGCGCACGGACACGGGCGGTCCTCCGTGCGCGTCGTAGAAGCGCGGAAGGGTGTCCGTGCGCCAGCCGAGCACGGGCACACCAAGGGTCTCGAGCGCTTCCGCGGTTGCCGCCACGTCGAGAATGGACTTGGCTCCAGAGGCGACCACCAGTGCCTCCGTGCGCGCGAGCTCGCCGAGGTCTGCGGAGATGTCGAGGGTCCCTGCGAAGCCTCGGTGCACGCCTCCGAGGCCCCCGGTGCCGAGGAACCCGATCCCGGCGAACCGGCACACCGCCAGCGTGCCGCCCACGGTCGTCGCTCCGATCGCGCCCTGGACTGCGGCCGCGGCCAGATCTCTCGGGCCAACCTTGCGTGCTTCGTCGGTCGCCGCGAAGCGCTCGAGCTCGGCTGGCTCGAGACCGACCCGGACGGCGCCGTCGAGAATCCCGACCGTGGCCGGAACCGCGCCCGCCGCCCGGATGCGCTTCTCGCACTCCCGCGCGATCTCGGCGCCCTCTGACGCCGGGAATCCATGCGAGACGAGGGTCGTCTCGAGCGCGACAACGGGCTCACGTGCTTCGAGTGCGGCTGCGACCTCGGGATGGACAAGAATGAGTTCGCTCACGCGCGCCCCTCGCCGGCGGAGGCTCCAGCCGGGTCGAGCGTGGGTCCGGCCCCGCACCCGCAGCGGCGCCCGAGGAACGCGCGCAGGGTCTGTGCTGTCACATGGCGTCTCACGGCATCGCCCCCATTGTCGCGACGCAGCGTGCGGCTGCGCTGACCGCTAACTCCGGGCCGCCGAGCAAGAAGCCCGCGGCGAACGCATCGCCCGCGCCTGTCGCGTCGATGAGCTCCGCCGGCACGGCGTCGTAATCGCGGCTTTCGTCGTCCCTGCGGATCGTGCACCCACGCCGGCCTCGCTTGAGCACGAACGTGCGCGCGCCACACTCGCCGAACTCCTCAGCTTCGGCCTCGTTCGCGAATACGACGTCGGGGAGAAGCGCTCGCGCCGCCTCGCCGAGCTGCTCGACGCCGTCCCTGCGAAAGGCGCCGGTGGAGGCGAGATCGAGGCTGATCCCGGTTCCCGACGCCCGGGCCGTCTGACCCGCCAGAAGGGCCGTCTCGCGCAGCGGCGACGCGACGAGCGAGTAAGCCGACACATGGAGCCACTCGCAGCCGTCCAGCCAGGCCGCATCGAACGCGTCCGGCTCGAAGTCGAGGGAGACGCCGCGGTCGGTCAGCATCGAGCGGCGGCCGTCTGGCGCCGAGATCGAGACCACCGTGCCGGTGGCGCCCTCGGCAACGGGCCCGCACACCTCAACGCCGCGACGTCCGAGGTCGTGTGCGAGAAGCCCTCCAACGGGGTCCGAGGCGCGGCGTGCCACGAGTCGCGCCGCACCGCCCAGTGCCACGGTCCACGCGGCCACGTTCGCGGCCTGGCCGCCGGTCCCGACGCGGGTCTTGCCGTACGTATCCGTGTCCTCTTCGACCGGCCCGTCGAGCGCCACGATCACGTCGAGGAGAACGTCACCGAGGGTGCAGATCACCGCGGGAACCTACACTTGCGCCGTGGACGGGGATCGGCGCCGAGGCACGTTACGCTCGTTCCTGCTCGGCGGGCTTGTCGGCAGCGCGGCCGGCCTGGCCGCGGCGGGCCGGATGAGGATGGGACGGGCGCCGGGCAAGCGGCCGACTCCCACCGGACTCGCGGCCTTCGAGCAGGCTCCCTGTTACGAGGAGCTCGTCGAGCGTGAGCGCCAGGCGGACCGGCCGCGCTGAAACCTTCCTCGGGCTCGCCGCTCTGGCCGGCGCCGCCGGGTTCCTGCTCGTCAGGCTCGCCCCCGCGGTCGGATCGAAGCCGCTGGTCGAGGACGAGGCGGTGGCCGGTCTCGTTTCGGTTCGTCCGCTCGGGGAGGTGGTCGACACTGTCCTCACAGAGCGTGGCGGATCCCCGCTCCACTTCGTTCTCGCCCACTTCGCACTCGTCGCCGACACTTCGCCGGACGCGCTCCGGTGGCTCTCCGTCGCCTTCGCACTCGCCACCGTCGCTCTGACTTTCGATCTCGCTCGCCGGCTTGCCGGTTCGATCGCGGGCGGGGCGGCCGCAATCGTCGTCGCCACGTCGACCGTCCTTGGCGTGTACGGGAGCTTCGGGCGGATGTATGCCCTCTTCGCCGCCGTGGCAGCGCTCGCTCTCGACCTGTTCGTAGTCGCGCTGAGACGGCGAACAGTCGGATCGGCGCTGGCGGCTGCAGGGGCTGCTGCGCTCCTGCCGGCGGTTCATCCCTACGGAGCGATCCTCCTGGCCGTCGAGGGCGTGGTCGCGGTCGCGATCTGGCGCGGGCGGGGGATCCGGCGCGCTGCGCCCGTCATCGCGGTCGCGGTCCTCGGTATCCCGTTCGTGGTTGCGAACTTGCGCCTGGCCGAGCGCTATTCGGTGGGGGTCGGTGACGGAGAGCGGCTTGCGTCCCCGGGGCGCGCGTGGTCGCAGCTCACGCGTGCGCTCGGATCGTTTGCGGGGGGCCAGGGCCCTCTCGTTGTCGTCTTCGTCTTGCTCGCAGCCCTCGGTCTAATCCTCGTCGCTCGGAGGGAGCCCTCCCTTGTCCTCCTGACCGCGATCGCATTCGTCACCCCCCCGATCCTGCTCGCGGTCGCGACGACCGAAGCGGATCCGGCGCTCTCTCCTCGGCATCTCGTCTTCCTCTTGCCGCTCTGGGCGGCACTCGTAGGCGTGGCCGTCGCCGGGGACGAAACGCGCGGGGCCCTGGTCTCGGCGGCCGCTCTCGTCGCACTCGCCGTTTTGGCGGTGGTGGCGCCGGCGGGGGGCGTCTCGGACCCGCGCGACCGCCCCGACGTCATCCTCGGCGGGGGAACCCGGGATGTGGCGCTCGGCGGCGACCCGGTTCACGCGCCCGCAGACTTCGTCCGGCAGAAGGTGCGGCCGAGAGACGTCCTCTTTCCCTACTCGCCGGTCTTCCTCGCGGCGCTGCCCCAGTCCGCGCGGGCCACCTCGCTGCCACCTGTTGAGGCATCCGTCTTACGGCGCGCCTTCGACCGCATGCCACAAGAGCCTGGGGCGCTCTTCGTCGCGATACCGAGCGACCATCCCATCCCTGCGGCGCGGCTTTCGGAGTTACTTGGCCCCCGAGCCGAAGTGCGGTCCTTCGCGCGAGGCTGGCTCGTCGTTCGGGTCGGCGGACCGTTCGCCGATCCCAGAGCCGTGCTGAGCGAGGCGGCTCGCGTGCTCGAGACCACCCTGGCGACTGCACGTCCGCCGACTGAGACCGAGGTCGAGTATTACCTTCGCTCGAACGTCGCGGGCCTCCGCGGGGCCCTCAGCTCGCCCTAACCCGGGCGAGCGCAGCCTCGGCCGCGAGGCGAGTGTCGTGCGCGCTCGCGACCCCGAGTTCCTCGCCGAGTCGCTCGACGCGGATCGTGAAGTCGAGGAACTCCGCCGGGCTTTGGACCGGCGCGATCGTTCTGACGACCAGAAATGGGCCGAAGACGCGGGCTTCGAACTCAGGGCCGGGTAAACGCTCGGCGATCGAGAGCCTCTCCGGCAGATCGTCGGGCAGGCTCGCGTCGAGCACCCAGACGCCACGCCCGAGTTTCTCGCCTTCGTCTTCGAGCGTGGAACTCATGAGGCCGGGGTCGATACGGGGAACGAGCGTCGCGTCCTCGTAGGGAGCGCCGCGCTCCCAGGCGCCGAGGTAGAGGGGGTCGAACGCGAAAAGGACGTCGTCGGAGCGCGCGCGTGCGGCGAGCCAATCGGCGGCATCGGCGCGAGCGGCTATCCGAACAGGATCCTCGCCAACGAAGAGCGCAGGGGTGACCGCCCAGGCCCAGGCGAGCTGCGCGGACACCAGCGCGGCCAAGGCCAACGCGAAAGCCCTTGGGCGAACAGCCCGTATGAGGCCGGCCGCCACCAGCATCGCGAAAAAGGGGAGAGCGAAGATGAGGTGCCGTGTTCCCGCTTGAGTGGTGCCGAAGATCCGTGCGACGACGAGGTCGAGCGCGGCCAGAGGCACCACGATCGCCCCAAGCACGGCGGCGCGAGGTCGCGTCCGTGCGAGCACGGCGAGACCGAGCCCTGCCGCGGCCAGAACGAGCAGGAAGCCCGGTGTCCAGCCGACCGAGAAATCGCCGAGCACTCGGCGGACGTACCTCGCCAATTCGCCCGGCCCCAGCCCGCCACGATCTTCGTCCGGCGCCGACCGGTACCGCTCGGAGAGTCGTGCGTAGGCCAACCACAGAGGCGTCGCCAGGACGGCGACGACAAGGACTGACAAACCGGCAGCGAGCGGCGAGACCGGCTCCCGACGCCATCGAACCAGTACGAATCCGGCCTGCGCCGCGAGGACGAAGGCGCCGAAGGGGTGCGCAGCGACGGTCGCCAGGATGGCGACCACCCACGTGGCCCAGCGCCGGCGATCTCCCCGCTCGAGCGCCCGCAGTAGGGCGAGGAACGAGAGCGTCGACGTCAGCAGGAAGAGCGCATACATGCGCCCGAAGACGCCGTGGAAGAGGAGCATCCAGCTTGTCGCCGCGAGGATCGTGGTCACGAGCGCGACCCGACTGCTTGCAAGGCGGCCGACCAGGGCGGCGATCGCAGGGACGGAAGCGACCGCGCAGGCGATCGACACGAGGCGGAGGGTTGTGAGCCCGGGGGACACGAGGCCTGCGAGATGGGCGAGCAGGAAGTGCAGCGGTGCCCCGCCGCGCTCCTGGACGACCGTCTGCATGAGCTCGCTGAGCGGCCTGCCCGAGACGAAGAAGGCGAGCGCCTCGTCCTCGTTCGGGGGCCAGGCATGGATTCGAGCGACCAGGAAGCCCCCGAGCGCGCCGGTGATGGCCACGACAGCCGCCCGATGAAGGTCGATCGAGACGCGTGCCGCGAGACGCCGCCGCCGCGTCGTAGGCGCTGGCACTTTCACGCCGGGAGTGCCGGTGACGGCAGGACCGCCTGGTAGCATCTTTTCCCGCAAACCCGGCCCTTTTTCCTTCCTCTCTATGCCGACTTACGAGTACCGCTGCCCCAACGGACACACCTTCGAGCTCTTCCAGCGGATGAGCGATCCGCCGCCGGAAGAGTGTCAGATCTGCGCTGCCGCGCCCCTGGTCAAGGTCCTGTATCCGGCCGCGATCCACTTCAAGGGGTCTGGGTTCTACTCGACGGACTACGGCCGCGGGGGGCGCAAGCGCGACGCCGGCCAGGACGGGGACAGCTCCTCCGCTGAGAGCTCGCCTTCCGAAGGCAAACCGGAAGAGAAGAAGAAACCCGACAAGCCCGAGAAGAAGGCAGCCGAGGCCTAGCCGGCTCTCGAAGCTCGAAGAAACCAATCTCGGGCTGTCGCCTAGCATGGCGCCGTGCGGTACATGGTCATCGAGAACTTCGTTCAGGGCGCGCGGCCGGTCTACGAGCGTGCAGCCGCAAAGGGTCGTATGTTGCCGCCCGGTCTCCTCTACTTGGACAGCTGGATCGACGAACGCCTCGAGCGCTGCTTTCAGCTCATGGAGACTGACGATCCGGCTCTGCTTGACAGGTGGACGGCAGAGTGGAGCGATCTCGTCAGGTTCGAGATCGTCCCTCTCATCGGCTCAACCGAAGCTGCTGCTGGTGCTCTGGATTCGGCGCGGCCTCGTGCCGGCTAGCCGCCGACTCGGCAGCCCGGGTTGAACGGGCTGCCCGGCGCGGGCGGCTGCGGGGCGCTCTCACCGGTCACCATCGAGACGACGCCGGCGTTGTCCTCGCTGCCCAGAATCACTGACGTGCCACCCTCACTCGACGGCGTTCCGCCGAGATGGCACTTCAGGGTCTGGCTCGAAGGCGCGCGGAACTTGACCCATCCGAGCTGAACGAATTCCCAGGCTGAGAGGTCGGTCGCGAGCGGCTGCACGAGATCGTCCCCGATGAGTGGCATGTGCAGATACCCCCAGAAGCCCACCGTCTTGTCGGAGATCGCCTGGACGACCTGCTGCTGGCGCTCGGCGCGAGTGAAGTCGCTCTCAGCCGGATTCAGCTCGTTTTTCCGGACGCGTGCGTAGACGAGCGCGCGGTGGCCGTTCATCTCCTGCTCCCCCTTGCGGAAGCGATAGCCCCTCCAGGTCGCGCAGCGCTCTGCGGTGTAGGGGCACTCGAATTTCGAGACGATCGGCTTCTTCACATTGATCGTGACGCCGCCGATCGCGTCAACCACCTCGCCGAAGGACTTGAAGTCGACGATCATGACGTGGTTGACCGGCAGGCCCGTCAGGTTCGCAATCGTCTTGATCGCGAGGGCAGGCCCACCGTTCGCATAGGCGGAGTTCACCTTGTCCTCGCCGCGGCCGGGGATCGTCACGCGGAGATCGCGTGGGATCGAGAGGAGCGCCAGCCGGTGGTCGTCGGGATCGGTGTGGATCAGCATGATCGAGTCGGAGCGGCCGTTGCCGGACCCGGCACGGCTCTTGCTCCCGACGTCGGCGCCGAGCAGGAGCACGTTGGTCGGGTTCGAGAGAAGCGAGCCCTCCTGCGGCGCCAGCGCAGCCTTTGCTTCCGGGTCGAGGCGAGCGTTCGCGTCCTTGACGCCGCTTCGAAATGCGAGGAAGCCGAGGATTCCCCACACGATCGCGAGCACGATCACGAGCAGGAGCAGGGTGGCGACCTTGCGCCCCCAACGGCGTCGCTTCCTCGGCGCCGGCGTGTAGGCCCCGTCGTAGCCGTCGCCGTCGCGCGCAGCCTTGGGGCCGCGGCGCGGCGACTCCTTCGGAATCGGCTTGATCGGGCCTTTGGTGCGCCCGCCTCGGTAGACCTTGTACGGCTTGTCTTTGGAACTCATTTCAAATGAAGCCTTGAGCCTTCCGGGCCACGCTGGACGCCGTGCTGCCGCGTCCTCGGTTGTGCCCGTAGCCTCCGGCTACGCGCACGCCCTGCGTCCTTGCATCGCAACGACCATCGCACCCCGGCGGCGAAGCGTCATTCTGAAACGAGTTTTCCTGGGCACGGGAGGGGTTATGGTAGCCGCGGGCCCGGAGTCCCTATCCGGTTCACCAAGTGGCAGACGAGTACGTCATCGGGATGGACCTCGGCGGGACGAAGCTCCTCGCCGGGCTGATCGATCGTGAGGGCGTGGTCGTCGACCGGAAGGTCCGACAGACCGACACCTCGAGCGAAGAAGCGGTGCTGGCGCAGATCGAGGCAGCCGTCGACGAGCTCGTGAGCGACGATGTGGTGGGCATCGCCCTGGGAGTTCCCTCACTGATCGACCAGCGCACAGGCCGCGCGACCTCTTCGGTCAACATTCCGTTCGCGGGGGTCGACCTTCGCAACCACATCGCAGAGCGGTTCAATCGGCCCGTGGCGATCGAGAACGACGCGAACGCCGCAGCCGTGGCCGAGCACCTGCTCGGGGCGGGACGCGGGACCGAACAGATGGTGATGCTGACGCTCGGGACCGGCGTCGGCGGAGGGCTCATTCTGAACGGGCAGCTGTATCGCGGCTCCACCGGCGCCGCGGGCGAGCTTGGTCACATGACCATCAACTTCGACGGGCCTCCCTGCCAGGGCACGTGCCCTGGCATCGGCCACCTCGAGGCTTATGCGTCCGGCACGGCCGCCGAGCTGCTCGCCCAGGAGACGGCCGCCGAGCGACCGGACGGAGATCTGGGTCGTGCCGCAGCCGAGGGGAAGGAGATCGACGCCAGGCTCGCCGTCGAGCTCGCGTCGGCGTCGGCGGGGGATGCCCGCGAGGTGATCGAGCGCGTCGGCGCGCGCCTCGGCGTCGGGATCGCAAGCTACGTGAACATCTTCAATCCGGAGCTCGTCGTCGTCGGCGGAGGCTTCGCGCGCGCGGGCCGGTTCCTGCTCGAGCCGGCGCGGAAGGTCGTCGCCGAGACCGCCCTCGCGCCCGCCCGGGACCAGGTCCGGATCGAGCTCGCCGTGCTCGGCGTCGAGGCGGGGCTGATCGGAGCGGGCGTGGTCGGGTTCGAAGTGGCCGACGCCGCGTCAAGCCGGTAGATGGCCAACACCAATTACCGATCAGATATCTAATGCTCGTCGTCTGCCCGACGCCCATCGGGAACCTCGAGGACGTGACGCTGCGGGCACTCAGGGAGCTCGGCGAGGCCGAGGTCGTCCTCTGTGAGGACACGCGGCGGACCCGGATCCTCCTCGACCGGCACGGTGTTTCCGCTCGGCTGGTGAGCTTTCACCGACACAACGAGGCCGCGCGGACGGCCGAGATCCTGCCGCGGCTGGAGGCCGGGGAGAAGGTCGCGCTCGCGAGCGACGCCGGTCTCCCCGGCGTCAACGATCCCGGCGCCCGCCTGATTGCGGCGGCGATCGACCAAGGAGTTCCGGTCAGCGTCTTGCCTGGGCCCTCGGCCGTCGAGACCGCGCTGGTGGCGAGCGGTCTTGTCGGCGAGCGGTACACCTTCCTCGGCTACTTGCCGCGGGCGAAGGAGGCGCTCACCCGGCTCTGGGCCGAGCTGCCGCAGGGGACGACGGTCGCCTTCGAGTCGCCGCGCCGGCTGCCCGCGAGCCTGGCCAGCCTCGGCGCTGCAGAGCCCTCGCGTCCCGTTGCGGTGTGCCGTGAGCTGACGAAGCGCTTCGAGGAGGTCGTGCGAGGGTCGGCCGCCGACGTCGCGGCCCGCTTCACGGAGGCTCCCAAGGGCGAGATCACACTCGTGATCGGCCCGGGTGCGCCGCGACCCAAGACCGACGAGCACGAGGCCTCCGCAGTCGTCTCGGAGCTGGTCGAGGCAGGAATCCCACGTCGCCGCGCTGCGGACGTCGTAGCCCGGTTGACCGGGCTCTCGAAGAACCGGCTCTACCGCGACTCGCTCTAGCCGGGCGGCTCAGACCCTGTGAGCTCCTGGATGCAGGAGCGGCACACGGCACGTCCGCGATGCTCCCCGAGCTCGTGCTCGCTCCCGCAGAAGATGCAGACCGAGTGCGGCTTCTCTAGCAGGATCGTGTCACCGTGCACCGAGATCTCCACCGGATCCTTTTCGGCGATGCCGAGCCGCTTCCGGATCTCGATGGGAATCACGATGCGGCCGAGCTCGTCGATGTGCCTGACGATGCCCGTGCTTCTCGTTCCTCCCAGCTCCGCCAGGCTGCCCACCACGTCCACCTGCCCCGGTCGTTTCGTTCGGAAACGGCCCGGAGCTCTGCAGGGGCGGCCCGTAAGATTCTCGCTCGATGGACGCTCCCGAACGCATCCTCGTCGCGGTCGCCTGGCCCTATGCGAGCGGCCCGCGGCACATCGGCCACGTGGCCGGCTTCGGCGTACCGGCCGACACCTTCGCCCGTTACCACCGTCTGAAGGGAAACGACGTCCTCATGGTGAGCGGGACGGACGAGCATGGCACTCCGGTCATGGTCGCAGCCGACAAGGAGGGCGTCTCGCCGCGAGAGCTCGCTGACCGCTTCAACGAAGTGATCCGTCACGACCTCCGGAACCTGGGCCTCTCCTACGACTTGTTCACGCGGACGACGACGGAAAACCACTACCACGTCGTCCAGGACATGTTCAGGACACTCCACGAGAAGGGCTACGTGATCGAGCAGACGGCGATGGGCGCCTTCTCCGCGACGACGGGGCACACGCTGCCCGACCGTTACATCGAGGGCACGTGCCCGATTTGTGGCTACAGACAGGCGCGCGGCGACCAGTGCGACAACTGTGGGAACCAGCTCGATCCAACTGATCTGATCGACCCACGCTCCCTGACGGACCGGCAGCCTCCGGTCTTTCGCGAGACGGAGCACCTCTTCCTCGACCTGTCCGCGTTCGCAGAGCGGCTGGCCGAGTGGATCGGAAAGCAGGAGCACTGGCGTCCAAACGTGCGCCGGTTCTCGTTGAATCTCCTCGGCGAGCTGAAGCCCAGGCCGATCACACGCGACCTCGATTGGGGCGTCCCGATTCCGGTCCCCGGCTATGCGGAGCGCGACGACAAGCGGATCTACGTCTGGTTTGACGCGGTGATCGGCTACCTCTCTGCGAGCGTCGAGTGGGCTTCGAACCGGGGCGAGCCAGATGCCTGGCGCCTTTGGTGGCAGAACCCGGAGGCGCGCCACTTTTACTTCATGGGCAAGGACAACATCGTCTTCCACACGATCATCTGGCCGAGCATTCTCATGGGCTACGGATCCGGCGGCGAGGTGGGAGCGGGGCGCGGTGACCTGCAGCTCCCCTGGAACGTCGTCGCGAGCGAGTTCCTCACCATGGAGGGCAAGAAGTTCAGTTCGAGCCGAAACGTCGTCATCTACGTGCAGGACTTCCTGTCGCGCTACGACCCGGACTCGCTCCGCTATTTCCTGACCGCCGCCGGCCCGGAGACGCAGGACACGGACTTCACGTGGGCGGAGTTCGTGCGCCGCAACAACGACGAGCTCTTGGCGACCTGGGGGAATCTCGTGAACCGGACGCTCACGAACGCGCATCGAAACTTCGGGGCGGTGCCGGAGCCGGGCGAGCTGACCGCCGCCGACCGTGACGTCCTGGCTGCGGTCGAGCAGGGATTCGGCGGCGTGGGCGACCACATCGAGGGCGCTCGCTTCAAGGCTGCGCTCGGCGAGGCGATGCGACTCGCGGCTAGGGCAAACCAGTACACGAGCGAGCAGGCGCCCTGGGCGACGATCAAGACCGACCCGGAGCGCGCTGCGACCGTGCTCTACGTCGCGCTTCGCTGCGTGGACAGCCTGAAAACACTCCTAACCCCGTTCCTCCCTTTCTCCTGCCAGCGCCTCCACGAGCTAATGGGACACGACGGGTGGATCGCTGGGCCGCTCGAGTTCCGGACAGAGGTCGAGGCTGGAGGCAGGCACGAGGTGCTCACGGGAGACTACGAGAGCTGGGTCGGCCGCTGGGCGCCGAGCGAGCTCGAGCCGGGGCAGAAGCTGGCGGAGCCGGTGCCGCTCTTCCGCAAACTCGACGTCGACGAGGTCGTCGCCGACGAGCTCGAGCGGATGGAACGAGCCGCAGCGGCGTGATCGACACCCACGCGCACCTGGACGCGCTCAAGGACGCGGACGGGGCAATCGTTCGGGCACGGGAGGCCGGTGTGACCCGGGTCGTCACGGTGGGGACGACGATCGCATCCTGCCGCCGCGCGCTCGAGCTCGCCGACAGGCACGAAGGTGTTTTCGCGGCACTCGGGCTTCATCCCCACGAGGCTGGGGAGGTCTGGGAGGAGGAGCTCGACGAGCTGCGCGAGCTTCTCGCGCACCCTCGGGCGGTGGCAGTCGGTGAGACCGGCCTCGACCACTATCGGGACTACGCGCCCCACGACCGCCAGGCCCAGCTCTTTCGGGCGCAGGTCGGCCTGGCGGAAGCGCTCGAGAAGCCGCTCGTCGTCCATACAAGGGCTGCCGACGAGGAGACCCTCGACGCCCTGCGGGGCCTAGCGCCGGACACGCGCGTCGTCCTCCACTGCTTCTCCTCGACGGCTCTGCTCGAGCCCGCGCTCGAGTCCGGGTGGTACGTCTCCTTCGCCGGCAACATCACCTATCCCAAGGCACCCGAGCTCAGGTGGGCAGCGGAGCGAGTGCCGGCCGACCGTCTGCTGGCCGAGACCGACAGCCCCTACCTGGCTCCCCAGCCGGTGCGCGGGCGGCCGAACGAGCCGGCCAACGTCGTCCACACGTACACGATGCTCGCGGAGGCTCGGGGAGAGGACGTCGAGGAGCTCGGCCGGCAGATCGAGTCGAACGCAGCGGACGCCTTCGAGCTCCCATGAGCCGCTACCCGGTGACGCCGAACCGCGACCTTGGCCAGCACTTCCTCGCCGACGACAACATCCTCGGAGTCGCCGGCCGCCTCGCGGCGCTCTCCGCCGGGGACGTCGTTCTGGAGATCGGAGCGGGTCTTGGCGTTTTGACGCGCTACCTGGCGGAGCGGGTCGCCCACGTTCACGCGGTCGAGCTCGACCGGAGTCTCGAGCCGCACCTCCGGGACGCGGTCGCCGGGCACGAGCACGTAGATCTCGTTTTCGGGGACGCGCTCGCGCTCCCGCTCGCGGCTTTCGAGCCGCCGGCCACAAAGCTCGTTGCGAATCTTCCGTACCAGGTGGCGACGCCCGTCGTGGTCGAGTCCCTGGACGGGCTGCCGCTGGTGAAGCGCTGGTGCGTGATGGTGCAGCGCGAGGTCGCCGACCGATTCTTCGCCGAGCCCGGGACCCGGAGCTACGGCGGCGTCTCGGTGCTCATTCGGCTGACGGCGGTCCGGACGGGCACGCATCCGGTCGCGCGGACCGTCTTCCGTCCGCCGCCGAACGTGGACTCCACCCTGGTCGCGTTCGAGCGAAGGCGCTCCTGGGGCCCCGAATACGGGGCTCTGAAGCGGCTCGTCCAGGGTTCCTTTGCACATCGGCGGAAGACGCTCGCGAACTCGCTCGAGCTCGCCGGACTGGCGACGAGGGCAGAGAGTGCGGCAGCGCTCGAGGCGATCGACCGCCCGGCCGGGGTCCGTGCCGAGGCGCTCGACCCGGAGGATTTCGTGCGGCTAGCCAACCATCTAGCCGCGCCGTGACGCGCGTCGTCGTTCCCGCGAAGATCAACCTCGCATTGGTCGTCGGCGAAGCCCGCCCAGACGGCTTCCACGAGGTTGCGACCGTCATGCAGCGGATCGACCTCCACGACCGGTTGAGCCTCGAACCGGGCGAAGCCCTCCTCGTGCGGGGGTTCTCCGACGACACGCTGGTGTCGGGTGCTCTCGAGCGGTTGGCGGCGGCGGTCGGCGTCGATCCGCGCTGGCGGGTCCGGATCGAGAAGCGCATCCCGGTCGCCTCAGGGCTCGGGGGCGGGAGCGCCGACGCGGCCGCCGCCCTCGTGCTCGCCAATCAAACGCTCAAAGAGCCGCTGGGGCCAGACGCCCTCGCGGAGGTCGCGGCGGGCGTCGGCTCCGACGTCCCCTTCTTCCTCCAGCCGGGGTCGAAGCTCGCCGAGGGGGCGGGTGAGCGTTTGCGG